>JAZRAN010000045.1:0-19823 GCA_045634605.1 Candidatus Stercoripulliclostridium sp.
AGATTGGCTATGGTTTGTCCTTTGTGAAGATAAAAAATTCAATCAAGGGCTCATTCCAAGCAGAATGTGTATTTACGTTAAATCAAAGACGGCAATAGCAGAAAATCCCGAAGAAACTCTCCCATACCGAAAGTAAAAAGAATATAAAAAACGTGGCTATTGACAGAGGGGCGAGAATTTGTTAAACTAGCAATCGGTCAAGGGATGGGATACGTTGGTGAAAACCTTCAAACAAAGTAGGAAAATCCACTAACGGCGAGTTTATCGATATGTCGGCAGAGTTGATACAGAAGTGAAAATGATGCGGATTGTAAAAAGCTAAAGGATAAAATATGGAAGAAAAAAACTATAATTTGATTAAAAATGAAGACGGAACGCTAACGATGAACGTTTTTGAGGGTGTACAAAGCACCGGTGAGCTTGGATATGATAAGCTTTACAGCGAGGTTTCCGTGATTAATTTCCCATCTTCTCTTAAAGAATTTTGCGACGCTTGGCGTTGGAAATTTAACAATCTAAAAGAGTTTTACGTTCATGCCGACAGTCCGTATTTTACGTTTGAAGACGGAGTTATTTTCTCAAAAGATAAAAAGAAGATAGTTGTGTATCAAGATTGTGAGGGCAGAAATTCGTATAAAATTCCCGATACTGTTGTTGAAATTAAAAATGGTTGCTTTGCTGAAGCAAGGGACCTAGCGCGTATTGATATTGGCAAGAACGTAAGAAAAATAGAGAATCGCGGATTGCATGGCGACGGATATTTTTTAATGGAAAAAATCTATATTCCTGCAACTGTAGTCGAGCTTGAAGGTGAGATTTTTGATGCGGGTGCAGACGATGGAGGAATCTATTATCCTATCTCTATCGTTGGTGGTGAGCGTGGCTCTGTTATCGAGGAGTATTGCAACAATAGAGGCATTACTTTTGTCGAGGTGCGGGAGAACGAGATTGAGGAGTTTTACGCTACGTCCGTAGGAGAGCTTCGCAAAAAAGCAAAGGCTCAGATAGAGAGCGAAAAAGAATTTTTTGTTGACGGGCTCGATAAGGGATATCAAATGAGATATGCCGATGGTACGCTTGAGATTTTTGTCCCTGATGACGTTACTATGACCGAAATTTGCATAAGGGATACAAGGGTTAAGCTCAACGAGCCTAGACGAGATAAGGTCAAAAAAATAGTTATCGGAGAACGAATCACTAGACTTTATGCTCTTGCGTTTGATGACTACGAAAATCTAGAAACGGTATATATTGGCAAAGACGTGGAAAGTATCGATCCGTGGACATTTAGTGGCAAAGACGCAAGCGGTAGCTATGGTTGCGCTAAGCTGATAAGCATTGAGCTTGACGAAAACAATAAGTGGTATAAGGTAGTTGATGGCGCGCTTTACACGTATGATATGGAAACCTTGGTGAAATACTGTCCATCGAGCCCTGCGCCGTATTATGAGATAGCGCCCCAAGTACGTCATATTGGAGAAGGCGCTTTCCATTATGCAAAGAACTTGCGGTGTCTTAAAATCGGAAACGGCGTTATTTCTATCGGTAATGGTGCCTTTTGTAACGTAGCGTCCCTTCGTCACGTGTATATTGCCGAGAGTGTGACAGAATGGCCGGAATTTTTTCCTTTTGTGGAACAATATGGTTATGATCGTCCGTACCATATAGATGGTTTGGTAATCGGTGGGCCGGGCGACAGCTTTATTCAAAAATACTGCGCCGATAACGGAGTCCGTTTCTTAGTGATTGGAGAAGAGCGTATCGGTGACTTCCTTGCAACGCCATTACCTGTCATCAAGCACAACAAGGAGGATTCCGATCCGTATATCGCCGAATGTAATAAGCAGATGCTCATAGGCAAAGACGGCGCGCTAATTCAAGCAGGTAAGTTTGATGAAGAACTTGTATTGCCGGAAGGCGTAGTCTATATTCGTTGTAGTATTGATTTATCAAAATGCAAAAGAGTATTTATTCCATCAACCTATACGCATCCTTGGGGAATTGGAGTATCCTGTGACGGCTTTGCGCCCGAGCTAGAAGAGTTTATCGTAGCGGAAGACAATCCCCAATATGTCGCCATAGATGGGCATCTTTACGGGAGAGATGGCACTCTAATGACATATGCTCCGGCGACGCATAACCAAGGGGTTTTACCCGATGGAACTACGGGAGTAGCAGGGGGAGCGTTTTCCTTGCTACCAAAGCCACTTGAAAGGCTATATATTCCGGCAACGTTAAAGTCTTTAACGTTCCAACTAGAACGTAGCGGAGTGTTTTACGGAGCCGAAATTTCTTCCGACAACACGAGTTTTAAGGCAATCGATGGCAGTATATTTACCGCCGACGAAAAAACTTTGGTTTATGCAAAGGTTTATGGAGATGGCTACAAGGTGCCGGATGGTACCGAGATAATCTCCAAGGGGGCGCTTGCCGCTGTACGCGGGACTGTTTATATTCCAGAAAGTGTAACAAAAATAGAATATGAATACGGAATTCCTAGTATTGATGCCATCCGTACTGCGAAGGGCTCTTATGCCGAGCAGTATGCAAAAGAACATAAAATTCGTGCAGAGCTTATTATGGGTAACGAGATTGTCGAAGTATGGGAACCCCAAAAGCCACAATACTTGTTTGCGGGTGACGATGATTTACCGTTCTGACGCGCAATAAAAATAAAGATAATTTAGCATAAATCATTGATGAAAATTAAGCCTTTACCATAATAGTGGTAGGGGCTTGTTATTTTTAAGTTTTATTTTGTTTATGGTTTGTTGTATGATTATCGCTACGTTTTTTTGGATAAAAGAAATAAGAATATATACATCCTAGACCAAGAACAAATGATAATCCCAAGAAGTATAATAATGCCGATACATATGAGTTATTTGTTAAAACAACGTTATAGATATTGTGTTTTCCGTTCAAGGACAAACCGAAAAATGCGGTATCGAATATTAAGTTCAATATCATCATAAATAACGCTACACCGATAATTACGCTCGCGCTTATAAACACGTTCTTTTTATTAAGTTCAACTTGTTGAGTTTTTATGATATAGACGCCCCAAAGCGAAAGCAGTATATGCGCCAAATAGTCCGAAATAAAATGCAAATGGAATTTATAGTTAATATAAGCGTTGTATATACAGCCAAAGATGGTAGCAAATAGCATACCAACGGATAGGAGAGATATCAAAAGATATAATGGTTTCTTCATTTTTAACGGTAAAAAATGAATAATTCCCACTAGGGTGAACATAAAGGGGCTAACGTTTGCTACCGGAAGCGTGTTTTGGAAATTCCACTCGTAAAAGCCAACGGAAGAATAGACTTTTATGACGACGTATAAGTAGCATAAAAATATTGCTATGGAAAACACGCAATTAAACAACTTCGTATTCTTCATACGTTTCATATTCGCTATAACGCAAACGTAAAACGCAAGAAGGCAAAGTAGGGAAATAAGGTAAGGCAATTTTTAATGCTCCTTGATGTGAATTAATACTAATATTATAATGCAATTTTCCAAACACTTCAATAATATTATTGATTTATCGCGCTCAAAAGTTAATAAGGCATAGATCCTTATAAAGACTAATACGCTTGTTAAAGATTATGAACACGTAATAAGAATAATCGAATACTTTAAAAAGATAGAAAAATAAAATCAAGATTTTCTAATTATTAAGTGGATAAGGGTAGCGCGAAAGACTATCTCAAACTAAGTTTTGTAAATATAAAAAGAAAAAGACGAACTTCAAGTTCGTCTTTTCGTGTGTGGTGGAGACAAGGGGAGTCGAACCCCTGACCTCTTGAATGCCATTCAAGCGCTCTACCAACTGAGCTATGCCCCCGAGCGTGTTTAATTTTAATATATTAGGGCTTGTTTGTCAATTGATTGCATAAAAAACGTGCTATATATTTTACTTTTCACAAAACTTTCATTGTAGGTTTGAGTGTTTTATGATATTATTAAAATATGAGAAAGATATTGTCTTTAATTTTAATAATTTTGATTTGCGGAGCGCTTGTTTTGCCACTTGTTGCTTGTAATAAAGAGTGTATGCAACACTTTGACGGCAATGATGATGCAATTTGCGACGAGTGTGGCGAAACGATAGAAATAAAAACTCCCGTAGTTGATGATGGTGATAAAACAGATGAAGATGACAATGGCGCAGACGTGGGCGATGAAGAGCCTGAAGTCGTAGTGCCAAAAGCGGAATACACGCGCGAAGTAAAAGACGGAGTAACGTATATTTACTATGGTTCGCTACCGCAAACGGCAGTAAGCGCAGATTTACAAAACGCGCTTGCTAATCTTATAAAAAGTGGTCAACTCGTAGCAAATGAAAGTGGAACTTATACCTATGGGGGCGTAGAATACGCGTGTTTATATGGTAAAGAAGAAACGGCGGGAAGGCGCCTTTCTAATGGCTGTATCATTCAAAACGGCGAGCCATATTTCTTTAATATAGAAAAAATAAAGTGGAGATTGCTAGAAGAAAAAGACGGACGTGGCTTACTCCTTGCGGAAAATATAATAGGGGAATATTGCTTTAATCCCCTAGGCTCATATAGTAATAGTTTAGGCTCGCTACTAGGTACTCCCAATAACGCAAATGATTATTCCGCTAGCGCGCTCCGCAAATATATAAATGAAGAGTTATACCCAACGCTCTTTACGCTCCGAGAAAAGCAATCCGTATACGACACTACCGTTTTGCTCCGTCCGGGCGAGAGCGCGTTTATGGCAACGCAAGGGATGTACGTTTCCGCAGTAGACAAAATGTTTGTGCCGTCATATTGGGAAATAAACGATAAGTATAACCTAAAAGTTGATGACGATAAAGTGATGGCGGTTGAAGTCAAGGACTATCAAGTAGCAAGTGGCTTTGGCATAAACGCAATAGGCGAAAGATACTATTCTTCTTGGTGGTTGCGTACGAGTGGCGAGCACGTAAACCAAGGTAACGTAGTGAACTTTGACGGAAGAATTGGTACTGCCAACGTATGCTCGGTTAACCTTTGCGATACTATGGGAATTCGTCCTTGTATAACCATAAGAACGGCATAATAGGTATCCTAAATGAAAAAATAAAAGCACCCAAACGGGTGCTTTTTTGTTTTAGTATCGTTATCTTGCGAGTAGGTGGAGTAGCATTTTTATTACTCCTTGACGCATTTTATCATAGTCTATATAGTCGTGCAAATCGTATACGCACTCGTGAGCGTATGATTGGATAGTTTCCATTGCTAGATGTACTCTTTCAAACAAATCTTCGGGAGAGTAGCCTACTGCTTTTAGCGCATCAACTATGTTGATGGTCATATCCTTTTCTAGTTCCAAAAACTTGTTGCCTACCGCTTCGTCGGATGAAGAAAGGGAGTGCAAGGCTTCGTGTATGCTTGCGTTGTTTTTGTGTATTTCCACCGTTTTATCAATGATAATCGGGAGTAGTTTTTCGAATTCGAGTGGCGCGTGAAGGCTATCAAATATATCCATTATGGGAGTGAAAGCTTTATCGACGTAAATGGACAATACTTCTAATAGGATATCTCTTTTGTCCCTAAAATATCCATATACTATGCCCGTAGAAACTCCGGCGTGCTTGGCAATTTGGGCGGTATTGGTATTAAAATATCCGTCCCTTGCGAAAAGTTCATAGCCGGCTTCGATGATGCGATTTTTCTTATCGATGCTTCTTTTTTGTTGCGGAGTGCGTATTATATCTGCCAAGATTATAGCCCCTTATTCTTTTTTATTACATTATAATAGGATTATTAAAATTTTGCAACCCAAATTGCGAAACTGAATTTTTTTTCACATTTTTCTTGTAACGCTTGACAAATAAAAATCATATTATTATAATGATATCGAAAACTGAAATAAATTTCACATTTGGAGACCACATGAAAGAAAAGAGATTAAGTGAATACAAAATAGGCGAATACGGAAAGGTAAAGATTGTAGAAGGCGAAGGAAAAATTCGCCGTCGACTTTTCGATATGGGTGTAACTCCCAGTGCAGACATTATAATGCGTAAAAAAGCTCCCCTTGGCGATCCAATAGAGATTACCATTAGGGGATATGAGTTAACTCTTCGTAAGAGTGAAGCCGAGTGCGTAGTTATGGAGGGAAGGAAATGATTAGATTTGCTCTTGCAGGGAATCCCAATAGTGGTAAAACCACGTTGTTTAATGCTTTAACCGGCTCAACCGCACACGTTGGCAACTGGCCCGGGGTTACAGTTGATAAAAAAGAAGGCACCTATAAGAAGTGTGCCGAGCCTATTTCTATCGTAGACCTTCCCGGTATCTATTCACTTTCTCCATATACTCCGGAAGAAGTAATTTCTCGTAACTTTATTCTTGATGAGAAACCCGAGTGCGTTATAAATATCGTTGATGCAACCAACCTTGAGCGTAACCTATATCTTACCACTCAAATTATGGAAATAGACGTGCCTGTTGTCGTCGCACTAAATATGATGGACGAACTAACTCGAAACGGCGACAAGATTGATGCTAAAGCGCTTGAAGAAAAATTGGGGCTACCCGTCGTAGAAATTTCTGCGTTGCGTGGTAAAGGCATCAATGAGCTTATGGAGCGTGCATACGAAGCATCCAAAAAAGAAAGAAAGGGTAAGACCGTTCTAGAAAAGACGGCTCTCATCCACTTGATAAACGATTGCCGTATTGCGCTTTCCGGTCAAGGTGTAGAAAATGCTTTATTCCATGCGGTTAAGCTTGTGGAAATGGACGAGATAGAAGTTGAATCACATCCTGCTTCCGCTAAAATGGTAGAAGAATTTAAAGAAGGATTCCAAGATGAACTTTTTGGCGACGACTTCGAAGCATTGATTGCAGATAGTCGCTATAAATACATAGTAGGGCATTATTCTCCCACTCTTACCAAAAAGCCTAGAGCGGTAACTGAACTTACTAAATCGGAAAAGATAGATAGAATATTCACCCATAAATACATAGGTATTCCGCTATTTTTCGTAATATTGTTTGCAGTATTCCATCTAACGTTTAGCGAAAACTTACTATGGTTAGGTGCCGGCCCGCTTGCAGATTGGGTTTCTTGCGAAGGAACGGCGTTTGAAGGCGTATTTGGTGACGGCGGTCTTGCATCTCCCGGTGTGATACTCTTCAATCTACTGGATTTGGCAACGGCATCTTTAGGTAATGCGATAGTAGGAGCTATGGAATCTGCCGGCGTAGCAGAGTGGCTTATAGGATTCATATGCGATGGTATCTTTGGCGGTATTTTTGCAGTACTTAGCTTCTTGCCACAAATCCTTCTATTATTCTTGTTCTTCTCCATATTGGAAGACAGCGGATATATGGCACGTGTTGCCTTTATGTTAGATAAAATCTTCCGTAAGTTTGGTTTGAGCGGTAGAGCATTTATGCCTATGATTATGGGATTCGGTTGCTCTGTTCCCGCCATGATTAACACTCGTACTTTGGCAAACGAAGACGAAAGAGTGGCAACCATAAGAGTTATACCTTTCTTCAGTTGCGGAGCAAAACTTCCCATATTGACGGCTGTTGCCGGCGGTATCATGCAAGTTTTCGGCGTAGGTAACGCAGACCTTATCACTTACGGCATGTACGTCATCGGTATAGTAGTTGCAATAGTTTCCGTAATATTAATGCGTTCTACTACCATGAAAGGCGAAGCCCCCCCCTTCATTATGGAACTTCCCGACTATCACAGCCCGCAATTTAGAAACTTAATGCTTCACTTGTGGGATAAGGCTAAGCACTTCATACAAAAAGCCTTTACGATTATACTTATTTCCACCATTATCGTTTGGTTCATCAGCCACTTTAATTGGAAATGGGAATTCCTAAGCGATGAAAGAATAGACGAAAGTATCCTTGCCGGTATCGGCGGACTAATTCAACCTATCTTCACCCCCTTGGGATTCGGTAGCCAATTGGGCGCTATGGGCTGGGTATTCGCAGTAGGCGCAATCACCGGACTAATTGCTAAAGAAAACGTAATAGCAACCTTCGGAACATTGGCTGCTTGCATAGTAGCAGGATTTGAAGGAACGGAAGAAGGTATAGCAGAAGTTGCAGTTATGATTCAAGCAACCGGCGCGACAATTCCTGCAATGATTAGCTTTATCGTATTCAACATGACGACCATACCTTGTTTTGCTGCGGTAGCTGCAGCTAAGGGCGAGCTCTCCACCAAAAAGAAATTCACTTGGACCTTGGTGTTCTGGATAGCAACCAGCTATATTGCATCCAGCATGATATATCTAATAGGTTCTTGGTGGTGGACGGTATTTATCTTCCTAGCAGTATGGGCAGTCGTTATCGCAGGCATCGTACTATATAACAAAGGCAAACTCGACCTAACTCAAATTAGGGCATTACTCAAAAAATTGCCCAAGAAAAAGACCAAAAGCGTAGGTTGTGGTTGCGGATGTGCAGGATGCTCAATAAAGGATAAGTGTCCTTCCAACAAGAAATAAGCGGTTTTGCCGTAGAACAGTATTTAGGAAAAGAAAAGGGAGTCGTAAGGCTCCCTTTTCTATATAAATATATCTAGATATATTTTGTTTGCAGAGTATAACCTTTTTTATTGACTTAATCATTTTGTATGTGCTATATTATAAACGTGACCTGCGACTGACGGAACTTTATGGATTACCATAGTGGAGCAGATCATATGTAAGCCGACCGTCTGGGCGCACTTATCTATCTAGATTCGTGCGCCCTTTTTTATTTGATAAATGCTAAAGGAGATTTAATATGAGCAAAAAAGTAGGCATCGTAATGGGTAGTGATAGTGACCTTCCCATAGTAAAAAAAGCAATGGATATGCTGGATTCTTTCGGCGTAAGATATGAAGTACACGTTTACTCTGCGCATAGAACTCCGGATGAAGCGAGCGTTTTTGCATCTACGGCAAGAGCAAATGGTTTTGGCGCAATAATTGCGGCGGGGGGTATGGCTGCTCACCTTGCAGGCGCGATTGCTGCTCGTACTACTCTTCCCGTTATAGGTATTCCTTGTAAGTCAAGTTGCTTTGATGGTATGGACGCTCTTCTTTCCACCGTTCAAATGCCTACGGGCATTCCCGTTGCAACCGTTGCCGTTAACGGCGCTGCAAACGCCGCTCTACTCGCAATCCAAATGCTTGCAATAGAAGACAAGGCTCTCCAAGAAAAGCTTGATGCCAAAAGAGTAAGCGACGCTCAAAAAGTATTGGAAAAAAACGATGCCATTTCGGCAGAATATAATAAATAATCTATTCCTAAAGGAGAAAACAATATGATAACCAACCTAGTTTATACCGGCAAAACCAAAAACGTTTACGCTCTCGATAACGGCAATTATCTTCTAAAGTTCAAAGACGATTGCACTGGCAAAGACGGCGTATTTGACCCGGGCGAAAACACCGTAGGCCTAACCATCGAAGGCGTTGGCGACGTTAATCTTCGTATGTCCATCTACTTCTTTGAAAAAATAAACCAAGCGGGCATCAAAACTCATTACGTTTCCGCTAACCTTGATGATACCACTATGGAAGTTCTTCCCGCAAAGGCTTTTGGTAAAGGTTTGGAAGTTATTTGTCGCTATAAGGCAGTTGGTAGCTTCTACAGAAGATATTCCGACTACTGCACTCTCGGTCAAGACCTTCCCGCATACGTAGAAACCACCTTCAAAAATGATGAAAAGGGTGACCCGCTAGTTACTAAAGACGGTCTAGTAGACCTTGGCGTTATGAGCGCGGAACAATATGACGACGTCAAAGATATGACTCAAAAAATTACCGCTATCGTAGCAAACGATCTAAAAGAAAAGGGCCTTGAACTTTATGACATCAAGTTTGAGTTCGGCTATGATAAAGACGGTTCCGTTATGCTTATAGACGAAATCGCATCAGGCAATATGCGCGTTTATAAGAACGGTGAATACATCGACCCCATGACTCTTTCCAAACTCTTCTTCGCATAATCTAAACTAAGGAGCAAATATGGGAGCTATATTTGGCATAGTATCGTCAAAAGACTGCTTGAGCGACGTATTTTTTGGTACGGATTATCATTCACACCTAGGCACTCGTCGCGGTGGTCTTGCTGCATACGATACCGAACTTGGACTTCAACGCAAGATACATAACATACAAAACGCGCCTTTTAGAACCAAGTTTGAAAATATTTTTGAAGAAATGAAGGGTAATAGCGTAATCGGATGTATTTCCGATTACGATCCACAACCCCTTATGATACGCTCAAAACTAGGCATATTCGCAATGTGCGTAGTAGGACATATCAATAATTATGAAGAGCTAATCAACAATTTCCTTGATACCACTGGCGGACATTTTAGCGTAGCAACCGGCAACCGTATAAATATGGTAGAGTTGGTTGCTTCTTTAATTAGTCAAAGAGATAACTTTATAGACGGCATAAAGTTTGCGCATGAAATAATCGATGGCACCGCATCTATAGTGATATTAAAAGAAGGCGGAAACGTAATAGCCGCTCGAGATCGCTACGGCAGACTTCCTATACAAATAGGTAAAAATGAAAACGGACATTGTTTCTCGTTTGAGTCATACGCATTTGAAAAACTCGATTACGAAAAAGTTCGCGAACTCGGTCCCGGAGAAATAGTAGAAATTACTCCTACGGAAGTTATAACTCTTTCCGCGCCCCAAAAGGAAATGAAGATGTGCGCTTTCTTATGGTCGTATTACGGCTATCCCACCACTTCTTACGAAGGCGTAAACGTAGAAGTTATGCGCTATCGTAACGGAGAAATTATGGCGGAAAGCGACAAGGAAAACTTCCCCGACCTAAAACTCGACTACGTTAGCGGTGTGCCGGACAGCGGTACTCCACATGCAATAGGATACGCTAACAAATCGCATACGGCTTTTGCTCGTCCGTATATCAAATATACGCCTACTTGGGCAAGAAGTTTTATGCCTAATAGTCAAGTTGACCGCAATAGAATTGCGAAAATGAAGCAAATTCCCGTACACGACCTTATAAATGGCAAGGACTTATTGTTCGTGGACGACTCTATCGTCAGGGGCACTCAACTCCGAGAAACGGTAGACTTCTTGTACGAACACGGCGCAAAGAGCGTTCATATTCGCTCTGCTTGTCCGCCCATTATGTACGGATGTAAGTATCTTAACTTCTCTCGCGCAACGTCGGATATGGAACTCATAACAAGAAGAACGATATTCGAACTAGAAGGGGAAGAAGGGTTTAATCACATAGAAGAATACGCCGACGCTAAGACCGAAAGGGGTAAGAAAATGAGAGAAGCAATTTGCAAGAATATGCACTTTAGCACGCTCGAATTCCAATCCCTAGAAGGACTTGTTAAGGCAATTGGCATCGATGAGTGCAAGCTTTGTACTTATTGTTGGAACGGAAAAGAAAAATAAGGAGATATATTATGAACGAACAATCCAAATCGATAGCATACGCAGAAGCAGGTGTGGATATCACTGCCGGTTACAAAGCCGTTGAACTAATGAAAAAGCATATTGCAAGAACCATCGTTACTTCCAAGTCAAGCGATATAGGTGGTTTTGGCGGTTTGTTTGAGCTCGACCTTAGCGGATATAAAAATCCCGTTTTGGTTTCCGGCACCGACGGCGTAGGCACCAAACTAAAACTCGCATTCCTACTTGATAAGCACAATACCGTAGGTATCGACTGCGTAGCAATGAGCGTTAACGACGTAATTTGCTGTGGCGCAAAGCCTTTGTTCTTCCTGGACTACATTGCTTGCGGTAAGAACGTTCCCGAAAAAATTGCATCTATCGTAGAAGGTATTGCGGAAGGTTGCGTACAATCAGGCGCAGAACTAATTGGTGGCGAAACTGCGGAAATGCCCGGTTTCTATCCCATCGACGAATATGACCTTGCTGGCTTTGCAGTAGGTATCGTTGATAAGGCAAACGTTATTAGAAAAGAAAATATGTCAGAAGGCGACGTTATAATCGCATTGCCTTCATCAGGCGTTCACTCCAACGGATTTTCTCTTGTAAGAAAGGTATTTGACGTAGAAAACAAAGACCTAAACGGATACAAAGAAGAACTTGGCGGAAAGGGACTCGGCGAAACGCTACTTACCCCCACCAGAATTTACGTTAAAGCAGTACTTGCTCTAATGGAAAAAGTTAAGGTTAAAGGTATATCTCACATTACCGGCGGCGGTTTCTATGAAAATATTCCGCGTTCCATACCCGATGGTCTTGGCGCAGTAATCGAAAAGAGCGCAGTAAGAGTACTTCCTATCTTCAAGCTCATCCAAAAGGTTGGCGGTATCGACGAAAGAGATATGTTCAACACCTTTAATATGGGCGTAGGAATGAGTATCGTAGTTGCAAAGGAAGACGCTGACCTTGCTCTTGAAATCTTGAAGGCAAACGGCGAAGACGCATATTTGCTTGGCGAAATCGTAAAGAGCGAAAGCAAGATAACCATCAAATAGGAAAAGGTACTAATGATAAAGAGTATTTTGAAAGATACGATTTACGGCTTTTTGGCAGGCGCTATGATAAGCATAGGTTGCGCTGTATATCTTGCTTGTGATAACAAGTACGTAGGCGCAATAATGTTTTCCGTTGCTCTTCTTACCATTTGCTACAAAGGATATAATCTTTTTACCGGTAAAATAGGTTTTATAGTAAACGCTCACGGCAAGAACGAAATTAGCGCGTTGCTACTTGGACTACTTGGCAACACGCTTGCCATGATGGCTTTTGGAGCGCTACTAGGTCTTGCTTTACCCAACCTACAAGAAAAGGCTATAACGGTAGTCGGCGCAAAACTTTCTCAAGGATTCGTTAGCGCGCTAATCAGAGCAATATTCTGCGGAATACTTATGTATATTGCAGTTTCTCTTTATAAAGAGAAGAACACGATAGTCGGCATAGTATTTTGTATTCCCGTATTTATCCTTTCCGGATTTGAGCATAGCATAGCGGATATGGGATACTTTGCAATCGCAGGAGAGTGGAGCGCCGTTGGTCTAGGTTATATTTGGACCATTATTTTAGGTAACTCTTTGGGCGCTATGTTGTTCCCTGCTCTCAAACTTATAGTAAAGGAGAAAAATAATGGCTAAAACAAAAATAGCCGTTTTGGTTTCCGGCGGCGGAACAAACCTTCAAGCGCTAATAGATGCGGAAAAGAGTGGTATTTTATCTAGTGGTAAGATAACTCTCGTTATTGCAAATAACGCAAACGCGTACGCGCTGGAAAGGGCAAAACTCAATGGCATAAAAAGTGCGATAGTGCTAAAAAAAGAATGCGCAGACCAAAGAGAGTTTGAGAATAAAATCATCGCTTTACTAGAAGACAACGGTATAGAACTCATAGTTCTTGCAGGGTTTATGTCCATATTGAGCGAGTATTTTACGTCAAAGTACGACAAGCGTATTATTAACGTCCATCCGTCCTTGATCCCGTCGTTTTGCGGTCAAGGTTTCTATGGACTACGCGTACACGAAGCGGCTCTCGGCTACGGGGTAAAAGTAACGGGCGCAACCGTACACTTTGTAAACGAAATTCCCGACGGCGGAGAAATTATAATGCAAAAAGCGGTAGAAATAAAAGAAGGGGATACCCCGGAAATATTGCAAAAAAGGGTAATGGAAGAAGCAGAATGGAAGATTTTACCCTTATCAGTCGAAAAAATAAGCAAAAAAATATCAGAAAACAAATAAGGAGACAGTTATGGATATCTATAAGATTAACGACATAGGCGAACTCATCAAAGACAATGCGTACGTAGGTCGCGGTATCGTTCTAGGCAAGACCGAAGACGGAAAAAAGGCAGTTAGCGCATATTTCATTATGGGAAGAAGCGCAAACTCTCGTAATCGCATCTTTACCGAAAAGAACGGCGAAGTATTTACCGAACCCTTTGACGCAAGCAAGGTTGAAGATCCAAGCCTTATCATTTATGCCGCTATAAGAAGATATGAAAATAAACTCATAGTCACTAACGGCGACCAAACCGATACCATATATGAAGGTCTCCAAAACGGCAAGTGTTTCAAGTGCGCTTTGGAAAGCAGAGAATTTGAGCCCGATGCTCCCAACCTAACCCCCAGAATCAGCGGTATGATTACCTTCAAGGACAATGATTTTAGCTATGAAATGAGCATATTAAAGTCTGCTGATGCAGTAGGTAGCGCATGCAATCGTTACACCTACTCTTATAGCCCCTTGAACGGACTAGGACACTTTATCCACACTTACGTTTGCGACGGCAACCCCATCCCCACTTTCCAAGGCGAACCCGAAAGAGTTGCTATCCCCAACGATATTGATGCTTTCACCAATAATTTGTGGGCAAACCTTAACGAAAACAATAAGATTTCACTTTACGTCAAGTACGTTGACCTAGTAAGTGGCGAAGAAGAAAACAGACTCATCAACAAGAATAAATAAGGAGATAAAAATGAAAGAATTTGAATTAAAGTATGGCTGTAACCCCAACCAAAAACCTGCTAAAATCTATATGAAGAACGGCTCCGACCTACCCATAGAGATTCTATCAGGCCGTCCCGGATATATCAACTTTCTAGACGCTTTTAACTCTTGGCAATTAGTTAAGGAAGTTAAGGAAGCAACCGGCATGGTATGCGCAACTTCTTTCAAGCACGTATCTCCTACGTCCGCAGCAGTAGGTAAGCCCCTTAGCGCAAAACTAAAGAAGGCTTGCTTTGTGGACGATATCGAAGGTCTTGATGAAAGCCCCCTCGCTTGCGCTTATGCAAGAGCCAGAGGTACCGATAGAATGAGTAGCTTTGGCGATTGGATTGCTCTAAGTGACGTTTGTGACGTTACCACCGCTAAAATCATTGAGCGTGAAGTAAGCGACGGCGTTATCGCTCCCGGATATACCGATGAAGCTCTTGCAATACTCAAAACCAAGAGAAAGGGTAACTATAATATCGTTAAAATAGACCCTAACTACGTTCCCGAAGTTCAAGAAACTAAGGACGTTTTCGGCATCACCTTTGAACAAGGAAGAAACAACTTCAAAATCAATAGGGAACTCCTACAAAATATCGTAACCGAAAACAAGGACCTTCCCGAAGAAAAGATTATCGATATGATAATTGCTCTTATCACTCTTAAATACACCCAATCCAATAGCGTATGCTTTGCTATGGACGGACAAGCTATCGGCGTAGGCGCAGGGCAACAATCTCGTATTCACTGCACTCGTCTTGCCGCGCAAAAGGCAGACCTTTGGATACTCCGTCAAAGCGATAGAGTACTAAACCTTGAATTTGCAGACGGCGTAGGTAGACCGGATATGAACAACATTATCGACCTATACCTAAGCGACGTCGACTACGTTGACGTACTTGGCGACGACGTATGGCAAAAGTACTTTAAGGTACGTCCCGCTCGTTTTACGAGAGAAGAAAAGGACGCATATCTTGCATCCGTCAAGGGCGTAACGCTTGCATCCGACGCTTTCTTCCCCTTTAGCGACAACATTGATAAAGCGGCAAAGAGTGGCGTTTCTTACGTAGTAGAGCCCGGTGGCTCAATTCGTGACGACCTAGTAATAGAAGCGTGCAACCGTCACGGTATGGTAATGTGCTTTACCGGTATGAGATTGTTCCACCACTAAAATTGATAAGAAACTTTAGTTTACGGAGAAAAAATATGAAAATATTAGTCGTAGGTGGCGGTGGTAGAGAACACGCAGTCATCAAAGCAATAAAGAAAAATAAGGACGTAAAAGAAATTTACGCTTGTCCCGGTAACGGCGGTATGGAAGGCGAAGCCGTATGCGTAAACGTTAAGGCAACCGACGTAGAAGGCATCGTAGATTTTGCAGTCAAGACGGGCATCGATTACGCAATCGTTACACCCGACGACCCGCTTTGCCTAGGTTGTGTAGACGCCCTAACGGAAAAGGGCATACCCTGCTTCGGTCCGGAAAAGAAAGCCGCTATCATAGAAGGTAGCAAAGCTTTTAGTAAGGACTTGATGAAAAAGTACGGAATTCCTACCGCAAGGTATGAAATCTTTACCGACAGACTCCTTGCCCTTGAGTACCTAAAGAGTTGCGATATGCCTATCGTTATTAAGGCGGACGGGCTTGCTCTTGGCAAAGGCGTTATAATTGCAACCAATATGACGGAAGCCGTTGACGCAGTTAACTCTATGATGGAAGGCAAGATATTTGGAGAAAGTGGTTCTAGGGTAGTAATAGAAGAATTCCTAACCGGACCCGAAATCAGCGTCCTTTCCTTTACCGACGGAAAAACCGTAGTTCCTATGGTTTCTTCTATGGACCACAAGAGAGCAAAGGACAATGACGAAGGCCTTAACACCGGGGGGATGGGTACTATTGCTCCCAATCCTTACTATACCGCTGACGTTGCTCGTGAGTGTATGGAAAAGATATTCGTGCCTACCATTGATGCAATGAACAAGGAAGGAAGAACCTTTAAGGGTTGCTTGTATTTCGGCTTGATGCTAACGCCTAACGGCCCCAAGGTCATAGAATACAACTGCCGTTTTGGCGATCCCGAAACCCAAGTCGTACTACCACTACTAGAAAGTGACCTTCTCACTATTATGAAAGCAACCACGTTTGGCACTCTTGCCGATACGGAAGTAAAGTTCAGTTCCGGTAGCGCGTGTTGCGTTATAATGGCGTCTGATGGGTATCCAAGCAACTATAAAAAGGGATACGAAATTACTATTCCGGAAGAAATAAAGAGTAGCGTATACGTTGCAGGCGCAACGATGAAGGACGGAAAACTTCTTACGAGTGGCGGAAGAGTGTTAGGCGTTACCGCAACTGCGGACAAACTGGAAGACGCAATCAAGTTCGCTTACGATAAAGTGGAAAAGATTTCCTTTGATAACGCATATTACAGAAAAGACATAGGCAAAAGAGCTCTTGCAAAAGGGGAGAATTAATATGGTTTATAGAATTTACGTAGAAAAGAAAGACGGCTTTGACCACGAAGCTCAAAGCTTGACCAAAGAAGTACAAGACCTTCTTGAAATCAGCAGTGTAGAAAGCATTAGGGTGATTAATCGCTATGACGTAGAAGACATAGATAAAGACCTATTCGACTATGCGGTTAAGACGGTATTTTCCGAGCCACAAATGGATAATGCAACTGTTTCTATCGAGAGCGATAACGCAAAGGTGTTTGCAGTAGAATATCTGCCCGGACAATTCGACCAAAGAGCCGACTCCGCAGCGCAATGTATTCAGCTCATCAGCCAAAAAGAACGCCCCTTAGTAAGAACGGCTAAGGTTTATTGCGTATATGGCAACGTAACGGAAGCAGAACTTAATCAAATCAAAAAGCACGTTATAAACCCCGTTGAATCTCGCCAAGCAAGTCTAGCGGAAGTAGCAACGCTAAAGCAAGAAAACGAAATTCCTACCGAAGTTCAAACGCTAGACGGTTTTATCGACCTAGATAGAACGGCTCTTGCGGAATTCGTAAAGAACTACGGACTCGCAATGGATACCGACGACATTGCTTTCTGCCAACAATATTTCATTAGCGAAAAGCGTAATCCTACGATTACGGAAATTCGTATGATAGATACTTATTGGTCCGACCACTGCCGTCATACCACTTTTAACACTACTATTGATAGCGTTAAGTTCGAAGATGCGCTCCTACAAAAGACCTATGAAGAGTATCTTGATACTCGCAAAGAATTAAATAGAACGAAGCCCATCAACCTAATGGATATGGGAACTATCGCGGCTAAAATTCTTAAAAAGCAAGGATATCTTAACAAACTTGACGAAAGCGAAGAAATTAACGCTTGCACGGTAAAGATTAAGGTAAACGTAGACGGCGTAGAAGAAGATTGGCTACTACTATTTAAGAACGAAACTCACAATCACCCCACGGAAATCGAGCCTTTTGGTGGCGCGGCAACCTGTATTGGTGGAGCTATCCGCGACCCCTTGTCAGGTAGATCTTACGTATACGCCGCAATGCGTGTAACGGGCGCAGCAGATCCCTTGAAGGCGGTAAAAGATACCATAAAAGGCAAACTTCCCCAAAGAAAGATAGTAACTACCGCTGCGGCAGGTTACTCTTCATACGGCAACCAAATAGGTCTTGCATCCGGTCAACTAGACGAAATGTATCACGATGGATACGTTGCAAAGCGTCTTGAAACCGGCGCAGTTATAGCAGCCGCTCCCGCTAAAAACGTAAGACGTGAGTGTCCTACCCCCGGCGATAAGATTATCCTTATAGGTGGTCGTACGGGCCGTGACGGATGTGGTGGAGCAACCGGCTCATCAAAGTCCCATACCCAAGAATCTCTTACTAAGTCCGGCGCGGAAGTTCAAAAGGGTAACGCTCCCGAAGAAAGAAAACTCCAACGTCTATTCCGTAACGAAAAGGCATCCTTGCTCATCAAGCGTTGTAACGACTTTGGCGCAGGTGGCGTATCCGTTGCAATAGGCGAACTTGCAGACGGCTTAGAAATCAACCTTAACGCAGTACCAAAGAAGTATGATGGACTAGACGGCACCGAGCTTGCAATAAGCGAATCTCAAGAAAGAATGGCGGTTGTTATAGAATCCGATAAGGTGGAAGAGTTTATTGCTCTTGCGGAAAAAGAAAACCTAGAAGCAACCGTAGTTGCAACCGTTACCGACCTTAACCGCTTGGTTATGAATTGGAACGGAAAGGTAATATGCGATATATCTCGCGACTTCCTAAACAGTAACGGCGCAGAAAAGCACGTTGACGTAGAAGCGGTAAGTTGCTCTTCCTTCCAAAAGGACGAAGTAAAAGACTTTATTGACGGACACAAGGCTTTAGCAGGGGACCTTAACGTATGCTCTAAGCGTGGATTAAGCGAAAGATTCGACTCCACCATCGGCGCAGGCACCGTCCTTATGCCTTTTGGTGGCAAGTATCAACAAACTCCCCCGCAATCTATGGTACATCTAGTTTCCGTGGAAGAAAAGCACACGGATACCGTTTCATTTATGAGTTGGGGTGGCAATCCTTATATTGCGGAAAAGAGTCCTTATCACGGCGCATATTTTGCAGTAGTAGAAAGCGTTTCTAAGTTAATTGCAAGTGGCGCGGACTACAAAGACATTTATCTTACTTTCCAAGAATACTTTAAGAAACTCGGCAAGGATGCAAAGCGTTGGGGCGAACCCCTTAGCGCGCTACTAGGCGCATTTAAAGCTCAAAAAGAACTCAAATGCGCAGCTATCGGTGGTAAAGATAGTATGAGCGGTAGCTTTGAAAACATCGACGTACCGCCCACCTTGGTTTCCTTTGCAGTAACCACCGGTAAGGTTGATAGGGTTGTTTCTCCCGAGTTCAAAAAGGCGGGAAGCCTTGTAACGTTAATCGCTCCCGATTACGATGAAAACGGACTACCGGTTACCGAAAGTCTTGTAACGGTATACCAAACCGTAAGCGAACTACTAAAGAACGGCAAGGCAATTTCTGCATTTACTCCCACTTACGGCGGTATTGCAGAAGGCGTTATGAAGGCAACCTTTGGTAACGGCATAGGCTTTGCGTATGATGCTAGCGTAAAAGTAGAAGATATGTTCAAGTACAATTACGGCACTTTCGTATTGGAGCTTAGCGCTCAAGAAGAAGTGGGTGTAATCATAGGTAAGACCACCGAAGAGAACGCAAGCTCGTACGGAGAGGAAAGTATTGCGCTAGAAGAAATCCAAGCAATATACGAAAACAAGCTAGAGCCTGTTTATAGCTGTAACATAGCTACTCGCGCGCAAGACCTTAAAGACTTTAGCTACGAAGGTGGAAAG
>JAZRAN010000046.1:0-5694 GCA_045634605.1 Candidatus Stercoripulliclostridium sp.
TCGCCTATTGGCGAATAGCCTACTTCGTACGGGAGCGTATTAACTCTAGCAGTTAGTACGTCTATGGTATAGGCGTAGCCTTTGTAGGTCAAGGGAGCAAGGTTTTGTAGTTTTATGGGTTTAGGCGCAATCTCAAAGGAAGTAACGTTTACGTCGGAAGTCCAAACTTCATAATTTGCTCCGCCGTCAATGGTGAGCGTTATATCTCTAATGCGAGTGGCGTCTTTTAGGATTATGGGGCTACTGCTTTCTACGTATTCGTCACTAGAGAAGGTGCGGTAGCGGAAATAGAAGGTAACGTCCCCGCCCCCTGCAAACTCCGTCCTATCAACGTCGATAGTTACGTTTTCGCCGTCATATACAAGGCTCATATTATCGCCTAGCGCCGTCTTGACACCGCCGTCAAAGACGTACAAACCGCTTACGGGAATGGTCTTCTTATAGATAGTAAAGGTCTTTGTAATGACGCCGTTGGAGTCGGCATCGGGGTATCTTAGGTTGTCGGACGTGCCGTAATACTCATCGCTTTCATCGACCTTTAAGCAAGCGATATAAATGAAAGTAGAGTTACACGCTTCACTCGGGGTGCCGTTAAAATCGTAGGCGACACCGCCCGTTTGATATTTATACTTGGGGTATCCGTCGGAGAAGGTAATTTCTTCGCCGTGGAAGTCAAGTTTTACGCCCTTGCCCGTATATTCGTAGGCGTCGACCATATCGAAAGCGTAGGTTTTCTTACCTATGGTAAGAGCGCCTTCTTCTTTTATTACGTAGACGTCAAAGTTACCGATTTGAGTATATCCGCCGTGGTCTATTCCACTCAAACTAATGGTAATAGGCAAGGTTGCGCCCGCCTTGGTTACGCCCGCTTGATAGGTGGAAGTTAGGGTATAATCGACGTCTTTTATTAGGTATAAATCATAACCGCCTACTATTTCCACGCCGTCTTTTGCCGTTATGGTGGCGCTATACTCGGGGGTTTCGCCGTAGTTGACGTACACGTCGTCAACGCTAATTTCCACCGCCTTATTCGTTATGGTAAGGGTGGCGGTATATGTAGTAGCGGTTGGGAGATAGTTGGCGTTTAGGGACGTTAGCGTGACACTTATATCGTATGCGCCCGCATTAGTAAAGTAGAAAGGCTCTTCTTTATTTTCGCCGTCAAACGCATATTCCAACTTATACTCAAAGATTGGAGCGTCGCCTTTTACTAT
This sequence comes from Candidatus Stercoripulliclostridium sp., assembly GCA_045634605.1. Classification (GTDB taxonomy): domain Bacteria; phylum Bacillota; class Clostridia; order Christensenellales; family DTU072; genus Stercoripulliclostridium_A. Next base: position 1,215 of record JAZRAN010000046.1, read on the forward strand.
CTTGCTTTCATCGACGGTTATGGCGTGAGCCTTTCCGTCAAAAGTTAGGTTTTCGCTAACAAATCCATCGCTATCAAGATATACGCTCTTTGGCTCAACGAAGATTTTTACTACTTTTGCGCTCTCGCTAACTATATAATTAGGATTATCGTATTCGTTTAGGGGAGCAAGAAATGATAGAGAGTAGTAATTTCCGCCCGTAGTGATATTATTGCCTACCGCATAATCGGTAGTATATCTTGCGCCAAGGAGTGTGGTGATTTCCGAGCCGTCCCAAAGGTGATAACTTACCTTGCTTGCATCAAGGGTATCGTAGTATTCGATGGTGATTTCTTCAAGTCCGTCATACTTTGCGTAAACTTCTATCTCCTTTGGAGATACGTAGAATTTTACTTCTATTTCCTTATTTACGAAATACTCTTGCGCCACGCTTAATTTTAGGGTATATTCGCCTGCGTCCTTTATGCCGTCAAGCCCTACTATTAAGTAACCTTCGTGGTCTATTCTGCTTACTATTTCTTGGAGCGTAAGGGTAGCGAAATCGTAGCCGAGTAAGGAGAAGTTATTTGGAGCGGGCGTAATGCCGTTTTCATCAAAGATTACTGCGTTTTCTTCATTTTCGCCACCGATTTTACTGCTTATGGCAAAGTCTACGTAGTCCATTTCCCCTTCTAACAAAGATATCGTATGCGTTTGGGTAGAAGACGCATAATTTTGGGTGGACGGAGTCGTTATCTTCAAGGTATAACTTGCGCCGTCAAAGTAGTCCAAGGAAACGGGGATAAAGCCGTCCGTGAGCGTTATTTCAGAGCCGTCCTTATCGAGCAACTTGATAGTAATATCATTGTAATCAAGTCCTGCGTCCGCAAGTCTTCCGTTATAGTAACTTATAAGGTCCAGGTTGCGTACAAAGTTATTTAGGGTAATGCCCTTGTTAACGTAGGCGTATTCCAAGGCTACTTTACTATCTTTGATAGTAAGATATGCTTCAAGATATACTACGCTATCGTTAAACTTAAGGTGGAATACGCTACTCGGATGCGCTACGGGGTCGAAGTTAGAGTCGGTAAAGGGAGCGTAATCATCTTCCCCTATCGCCTTTACTTCCCAGTTTAGAGTTTTGGTATCAAGGTAACTCTTTGTCGCAAGGGAGAGTCCGCTCGTAATAATATCGTTTACGTTAACTACGGTATTGCCACCGCTTACACCGCCAAGCAACTCGTATATAGCGCCGTTTGCGCCAACGAATAGATTAGCGTTAGAGCCGTCGTCAAAGGGCGAGTATAAAGTAGTATCGGTGCCTACGGGGAGAGTACGCAATTCATAACGCATAAAGCCGTTAATTTTGCCGTACTTTTCTTGTCCGTTTTTATTTTCTATGGTAAGGATTTCCTTATATTCCGCCCTATCTTCCGCATTGATAAGCGTAGGGATATCTTCGACTTCGCCCTTAACGTACGCCCATCCGTAGACGTCTTGACCGAATGCCCAAGAAGTTATATTATTCAATTCGGTAGCGGACGACTTATCGACTATGGAATATGCGCCGGGAGCGTAAAGCACGGTGTTTTCTACGCAAGAAGTAAGGTTTATAAGGCTTGCGCCAAGGTCGGTTGAGTTAGTAGCGTCATAGTAGCAGTCGACTATTTGAGCAGTTGCTTGCGCGCTAGATGCGAATTTTTCGCCCTTGAAGGTAGCGTATGCAATCGTTGAGTTATTAGCAATACTTCCTACGAATTCGTTACCGCTTACTTTCGCTCCGAATATTATGGAGTTATCGACTACGCCTGCGAACACGTCGGAGTTTTGAGCCGTTACGTCCAAGATAACCGCATTGTTTATTAGGCTTCCCGCAAAACTACCTACGACGTTCAAATTCTTTACGCTCGGTTTGTCGCTAACTACGCCTTCGCCCTTTATGACGTCAAAAAGCGGTATTTGCTTGCCATATGCGCCTATTACTGCGCCTAGCGTTACGCTGTATCCGTTGCCGTCAAGGAAACCTGCGAATTCTTCCACTACGTAGCCGTAGGCGGTAAAATCGTAGTTATCAAGCGTTACGTTACTTGTGAGCATAGCGTACTCGCCTTCGCTCATATCGGAAAGCCATATAAGTTCGCTTGCGTTACCTATTAGGTAGGGATTTTCTTTCGTACCTTCTCCACTAGGAGTAGACGCAACGGGCGTCAAGGTAGGAGAAGAATAGGTTCTACTCTCAAGGAGAGTAGTATATTCTAGTTTTTCCGCATTAAAGAATACGTTAGAGCTGTTACTATCAAGGTATTCGGTAAGGTCAAGGTCATCTTCTACGCAGACGAAAGGAGAGTTATAAAGGTTAAGAGAGCAAGTCAAATCCTTTTGCTCGCTCGTCAAAAGGTTATAGTTTAGTTCAGCGTAGGAGTTACTTTTGCCGTCCGCATCAAAGTATGCGCCGTCCCCTGCAAAGTAAGTGTTAGCGCCGTCGGTACCATAACCCATATTTTCCGCAAGCGTTCCCGTTCCCGTTTTTGTAAAGACGGATGAACTCATTTGCGCCCCTTCTACTACTGCAAGCGAGCGTACGATTTCGCCGTAATTATAATAAGAAATGGCGGAATAGTTGGTTTTACCCGTTACTTCCACTCTTTCTACCCTTCCGCCGTTCCAAATGGCAAGAGCGCAGTTTACACCACTTACGTCAATGAGTTGAAGGTTCTTTATTACGCCGTTTTGTCCTATGACGTAAGCAAAAGGCTCTTTTAGTCCTACTATTGCGTGTCCCCTGCCGTCAAAGGTTCCGTTAAATCCAAGTAGGTTTCGGGTGTTTTCATCGGGCTCCGCATAGGAAGTGGGCGTTCCCAATTTTTTACCTTTTTCATATAGCCTATCAAGATATATATCGGTTGACAAAACGTAGGTATCGTTTGCGCACTCGCCAAGTATTAACTTCTTATGGAAGTTAAGGAAGTCTTCTTCCGTTTCTATAAAATGAGTGGTAGGCGCAATTTCTTCTGCGTTAGCCGTTTGAGAAACGGAAAGAGCCGTAAGCGTAAGAGCCACGGCAAGCGATAATAAAAGTACGAAAGTAACAATCTTTTTCATAGGCTTATCTATACTTATTGTTTATGGTTTTTTGGGAAAGCCAAGTTATCTCTTTTTTGACGAGCTTGACCTTGCGTTTACCCCTAATCGCATCGTAAAGTTGTATAACTACACCGCAAATTATGGGTAGGTAGAAAGTGAATATTCTGTATATTATAACCGCCCAAAAGAGCGTGCCTTCGGGGACTACCGAATTAAATACCGCATAGAAAGAGCCTTCCGCCGCTCCGCTTGCGCCGGGAGTGGGAATAAGTCCCGAAGCAAAAGTCGTATAGAAAGCCTTTGATATGAGTTCGCCAAAGTTACCCGTTCCCCCCAGCATTCTAGTAATTAGATAGGGATAGGTTGCGACTGCAAAAAGGTCTATTAAGGAAAGGAAACCAACTATGAATATAATCGACTTACGTTTACCAAGGAACTTGAACGCCGCAATAAAGGAGTCGACGTTATCTTGCGCTTTGGCAACCGCCTTATCGTAGTCTTTTACGAGTTTTAGTTTTTTGCCGAGCCCTACTATTTTCCTAGTCATTTTTAGGGTAAAAGGTATATTTTTGCTAAAAATCATAAGGATTAAGGGTAGCATCGGGGTAATTATAATCCAAATTATAGTACCTGCAAGGATGACGCCCCCTACTTCCGTTCCTGCAAAAATGAAGAATAAAATAGCCAGTCCGTCCATAGCAAAAACACGGATAGCGTGCTTAACGACGGGTAGCGTAATGGAAGTCGGAGTATCTATATTCGACTTTGCCATATAGTGCATTTGGAAGGGTTGACCGCCCGTTGCCCAAGGGGTAATGTTGTCGTAATAGGTACCAAGGAAAGCGACCTTTGCGGAAAGAGCGTAGCGGTTACCGTAACCGCATTTTCTAATCATAGCGAAGAAAACGAAGGTATCCGCAAGCATATGAATAGCAAAAGCAAGAACAAGTATAATAAGCCACTCGTAATGAGCGCCTATTCTAGCCATAATATCATCAAAGCCAAGGAAGTTGGAGTCCTTGATTTCAAGGAAAAGCACAACGCCTACTGCGATTATATTAAATAAGATAAAAGCAACGGAAGTAATCCACTTTTTAGTCTTTTCTTTTTTGGTTTTGGGTTTTTTGAAGGACTCGTCGCTAGGGAGTTCCAGTCTTTCTTCTACCTTACCAACTATATGCTCGTGAGTAAGTTCGTGGTCTTCGAGTACTTTCTTCCCCTTTTTCTCTTCGCCGTCTTCAGTAGTTTCTTCCACTTTTTCCGCTTGAGCGTAGCGGGGGCGTTCCGCGTTCCGCGTTCCGCACTCCGCGCTTTGCTCATCTATCGATGAGCAATCTACTTTCTTAGTAGTTTCGCAAGAAACTTCAGTATCGTTTTGAATATTATTCTCATCTTTGTAAGTCGGATCGTAGCCATG
>JAZRAN010000047.1:0-7686 GCA_045634605.1 Candidatus Stercoripulliclostridium sp.
GGCGGACTCGTTGGAATAATGGGCGAATCCAATAGGATTTATTATGGTCCTATCGTCAAAGGCGCTAACATAGAAGACAATTTGAACTACGTTAGTGGCGACTTGGATTACGATAGCGCCGACCCCAACGCCGACCCAACGAAAAAGCCGAATGATAGTCTCGTGGGCGGAACTAGAACGATTGCGCCGTTTACGTTTGACGTATACGACTGTGCTTACGTAATGATGTACTTCTATTTGGATGGTAATTACATTAATAACGACGTGTATGATTACGCATTCGAAATCGAAAAGTTTGAGCTAATCGGCGAATTCATAGAAAGACCTACGGGCGATACTAACCCGTAAAATATACTATTAAGTTGTTAAAAACACGGAAGGAAAGATAAATATGGGAAATTTCTTCAAAGCGTTTTGTGATATATTCTTTGGCGGTATGCTCGGCTTAATTTATGCCGACCCATCTGCCTTAGGTAATCGTGGTGGCGTAATCGGAGCCCTTGTACAGATGTTCGACTTCAAAGCATACGCCGAAGTCTATAATCTTTATAAGCCCGATATGACCGGCGGACAAGTAGCAGGAGCAATAATTTGCTTTATTCTTGTCGTGCTGGTGCTTGCTGCATTACTCTTTTGCGCAATCTACTTTGGTAGAAAGTTAATAAAGAGAATAATAGGGGACAAGATACTCAACCAAGACTTAATAGTAGAAATCGATACTCTCCGCAAAGAAATCGTCAAGATTACCAAGGAAAAAGATAGAATTCTTGGACTTAAGATAGCCTATCAAGGCTACGACGTATTGGAAGGTAACGAAGGCGAAGACACTTCCAGCGAAAAGAAGGAAGGCGAAAGCCGTTTCTATAAACTAACCGAAGTTGACAACAAGTACGCAGACCCCGAGTTCAAAGAACGCGAATACGAGTGCTACGATTTAACTCTGGAACAAATTTGCGACCGATTCCGCAACTATGCCGCCAACAACCCCGACAGACCTTGGCGTCACCTTTACTACGAGCCCAAAATCGTAAGACTATTCTTCGCATCCCTTGCAACCACTCGTCTTATTATTCTACAAGGTATATCCGGTACCGGTAAAACTTCTCTCCCCGAGTGTCTTGGTCACTTCCTAAAGAACGATACGACTATCGCATCCGTTCAACCGTCTTGGCGTGACCGTACCGAACTTTTCGGCTACTTCAACGAATTTACCAAGCGCTTTAACGAAACCGAAGTTCTAAAGGCTATGTACGACGCAACTTACAATAAAGACGTATACATAACCGTATTGGACGAAATGAACATCGCTCGTGTCGAGTACTACTTTGCAGAAATGCTATCTATTTTGGAAATGCCTTCTCGTGACCAATGGGTTGTCGACCTTGTTCCGTCCGGTTGGCCGAGTGACCCCAAACACGTTGTTAAAGGCCGTTTCCGCTTGCCGGAAAATATGTGGTACGTTGCCACCGCTAACAACGACGACTCGACCTTCGCAATTTCCGATAAGGTTTATGACCGTGGTATGCCGATTAACATCAACAGCAAGGCTGCTCCCTTTGACGCGCCTTTGACCGAAGGTCTACCTATCGACTACACCTACCTAGAAAAACTATTTGCGGAAGCGCAAGAAAAATATAAGGTTAGTGAAGAAAACCTAAAGAAATTTGAAGATATGGACAACTACGTTATAGAGCATTTCCGCCTAGCGTTTGGTAACCGTATCGTTAAACAACTCCGTGAATTCGTTCCCGTATACGTCGCTTGTGGCGGTACGGAAATAGACGGCCTAGACTACGTTCTATGTAACAAAATTCTCCGTAAGTTCGAGTCCTTGAACTTGGCGTATATCCGTGACGAAGTCGACGATTACATCAAGTATCTTGACGACCACTTCGGCGAAGAAAATATGACCGAGTGTAAGGAATATCTTACCCGCTTGAAGAAACTATTCTAATACTGCGTATTAACCGACGGAAAGGAAAGGTATGGCTAACAATATTTACGAAAAAATCGTATATCAAATAAATAATTTGATAAAACAGGAAGACATCTATCCAAAATATATGGATAGTATTTCCGGTGGTAAAAACGATTTTAAAATATCACAAGTTTATACCAAAAAGAACTACGATAACTCTTGGATCGGCACCATAGAAGACTGCATCGTCTCGCTTGATAATATCGTCCGTAATCCCCGTAAGTTCATCGTTATAGAAGAAGATATCGTAGATATCTCTCTTGCTCGTTCTATTTCCGTAGAATCGGTAAAACACCTATCCCAACACACCAACCTTATCTCGTCCGTTGATAAAAACGGTATGGTTATACCTTCCAAGATACTCAATACGAGTAAGGAAGAATCTTTTGACATTTACGAAAACCGCTTTATTTATACCCTGCTCCTAAAGGTTAGGGACTTTATCGAAAGACGCTTTACCGAAATCCAAAGCGCGCTACTTCGTAGTGGTGAAATCGATATCGCAGTAGAAAGTGAGTTCGCAATCAACAAGAACAAGGTTAAGTATAAGATTGACGGCTCGGCAAACTTCCCCTTTGACGCAGTTGTAAAAAAGAAGGGCGAAGGTCTAACCGACGTAGAAAGAATTACCCACATCAAGAGCATTATTAGCGACTTCCTTGCTAGCCCGTTTAGTAAGGAAATGCGTTCTTGCGCTCTCGTTCGTCCGCCTATACTTCGTACTAACGTAATACTAAAGAACCCCGACTTTAAGAAAGCGCTCGTTCTTTGGCAGTTTATCGAAAGTACCGAAAAGATGGACTTTACCATAGATTCGGTAACCGAAACTCAAGATATGGCACCCGCTTTGGCGGATAAATATCGCGGACTCATCTTCCTTAACACCGTTCTTATGCAGTCTATTGCAACAACTAGAACGGACGAAGAAGTCTTTGAAGGCAAGGAAGAAGAAAAGAAGACCGAAGCCGACGAATATCGTACCAAGAACATAGACGACTTTGTGCCGGACGACTTCCCGCATCTAAAGATGGAACTCTCGGAAATAAGGAGAGTATATCGAAAGTTAATTGCGGGCGAGCCTACTCTTACCAATGGGGAAATGAGCAAGCTCAACGGCGCTCTTGATCGTGTCATTAGGCAATACAAGATTAACAAAGCCAAAGAAGACAGCTATCGTCAACAACAGCTCATACTCAAGCAACTCGAAGAAGAAAAGATTGCAAAGCGTCTTGCTCTACGTGAGCAAAAGGACCTTGAGCGTAAGGCGAGAGCGGAAGAAGCAAGGCGCAGAATTCAACTCCGTAAGGAAGAAGCGGAGCATAAACTACGCTTAAAGAAGTTGGAAGTTCAAGCAAAGCTTGAAGAAAAACGTCTTGAAAAAGAATCTCGTCAAAGACTCAAGGACGAACAAGAAAGGCAAAAACTCGAACTCATCCGCTTGGAAAAGGAAAGAGCGGAACTCGAAGCAAGAAGACAAGAAGGCAGAACTCGCCTACTTGAACTCCGTGATATCCAAGACAAGAGAATGGCGGAAGAAAGAAGAATTTCCGAGCGTGAAGACGAGCAAATGCGCTTGCTCCACGAGCAATACTCCATAAAGGAAGGTATCGCTAGGGAAAAACTTTTCTATGCAAAAGAGCAATACGAACTTGCCCTAAAGAAGTTCAAGGAAGAAGAAGCCGCTTTGGAAGCAGAGCGTAGGGCTCACGTCAACAAGATGGCGGAAGCCAAGAGCGAAAGGGTAAAGAAGGAAGAAGAAGCAAGGACGCTAGAGCGTCTTGCTAAAGAAAAAGAACAATCGGCCAAGGACGTGGACGAGCAAAAGGTCGTTACGCTAAAGAAGATGCGTGAAGACTCCGATTCGTATTGGGAAGAAGAACAACGCCTTGCTACCGACCTAGCTATCAAGCTAAAGCTTGACGTTCTCCGCAGATATGAAAACGAAGAAACCAAAGCCATTATTACTATGCGTGAAGACGCTATTAGGGCTATAAAGAGCCTGGAAAGCGCGTTCAACGCAAGAGCTACGGCAGAAGAAATGCTCGCCGTAGATACTCTTATGGCTATCGCAAGAAAGAATATGACGGAAGAAGAAATTTTGTCCGTTATGAAAGACTTCGATAAAAATATGCGTAAGCGTTCACGCGAACGTAGATTTATGAAGATTAAGGAGCGTTTCTCCAAGAAAAAATGAGCAAAAAAGTAACCGCTAAAAAAGTTATAGGAGCAATAACGACCACTTTATTGGTCGTTGCTTTCATATTCGCGCTGGTGAGCCTAGCATCCGTTATGTTCCAAACCTTGCGCGGTGGCGAAGCTACGCTTTTTGGCTATAAAATGTATCACGTAGAGTCGGATAGCATGTATCCCACGCTGGAAAAAGGGGATATGATAATAAGCAAAAGCATCAAAAACACGTCCGACCACGAGAAAGTAGACAAGCAAGTCGACGTTGGCGACGTCGTAACTTTTGCCCAACAAGTAAAAGGCATAGTCATAAACAACACGCATAGAGTCATCAAAGACGTATATTTTGATGAAGAAATAGGGGAGTATTGCATAGTTACCAAGGGGGATAATCCGTCTGCGCCCACCGATGCTCCGCTACCTATAACTTCGCTAAAAGCGAAGATGGTCAAAAAGACCACGGCGCTTGCCGATATTTATGATTTTTTAGGCTCCGTTTCGGGTATAGCCATCGTTATAATTTTACCTATGGGTTTACTTTTAGTAAGCACTATTTTCCAACTCGTCCAAAAGATTAGAAAGCCGGCAGAAGACGTTACCGAATCTCCCAAGACGACTACTCTTTCCCGCGAAGAAGAAATCAAGCGCAAAGCGGTTGAAGAATTTATCAAGCAAAAGGCGATACAAGAGTATTTAGAAAGCCAAGACAAGAAAGACTAAGTCCGCAAGTGGACGTAATAAAGTTTTGCTAATGCAAAACGCAATAAAGTGCTTGCAGCACGCATTAAAGTTTCCTATGGAAACGCATTAAAGTCCAAGCAAGTTGGACGCAAGCCTTAAAACTTTGTTTTAAGAAAGGATTATAGAAAATGAGAAAAAACTTGGAACAACTAATTGACGAGCTGAACTTACAAGTCATGGCTTTATGCAAGTCGTTTTGTGGACATGACGAATTAAAGAACCAACTTTATAGATCTAGTATGTCAATAGGAGCAAATAAAGCCGAAGCGAAATATGCAGAGAGCAGTGCAGACTTCGTCCATAAAATGAGCATTGCGCTTAAAGAATGTTCTGAGACAAAATATTGGTTAAAGCAACTTTATAACATTATTGTTGGTAAAGACAAAGAGATTACCAAAGCAATTAATAAATGTGGCTCAATCGAGCGAAAACTGATAGAGTCTATAAGAACAGCCCAGAAGCCATAGTAAATTAATTTTCCGTGCTGAGAGTGGCTCACTCGAAGGCGTGCGTCCAACTCGTTTGGACTTTAATGCGTGCCCAACGGGCACTTTATTGCGTTTGCGAAAGCAAACTTTAATGCGACTGCAAAGCAGTCTTTAATGCGTTTCCGTAGGAAACTTTTCGTGGCGCCAAAAGCGGCATTAATGCGTTTCCGCAGGAAACTTTTAGCGTGCCTACGGCACTTAACACCAACCCTTTGGTAATTTTTTAGTAAAATTATTCGCGCGGGTTATTGACACGTACGCTACGCGCACTTATTATATATATAATATTTTATTACGCGCGTATATAAAGGCACTCGCAATTAAGAATACACGCGCATCACGGATTAAATTTTAGAATGAAAGTACACACTAAAAGAATAAATAGACCTGCAATTTTTATAGTAGCGTTAGTAGCATTAACGCTTGTTTTTGGCATATTGTTTACTTCTGTAAGCTTTACGGCTCTTGCTGCAACGTATCCGATGAGCACACCGTCTAATACATGGAGCGATGACCACCAATTTACGATTGCATCAATGTCGGATAAGTGTTTGCAATCGTCCATGACTACGTTGTCTGGGGCAACGGGTCAAGCGATATCTAATTTTTCCATATCTAGCGGAACGCTGGATGCGGATTATAATTCTTCAACGCCTGAGGCAAGTGCGAGTGGCAATACTTGGTATTGGTCTTCAAACGGAAATATTACCATGTCTGCTGCATTTATGCACACGTATAAAATTACGGAAGAATTATTCGAAGGATTGAGAGACGGTCTCTATACCATATCTCTAAGTGCTTCTGCTCAAGGTAGCAATATGAGTAATTCGGACTGGTACAACTATCTATACGTAGGTATAGGTTATGCTTCCAGTGATGATGAAGCAAAGACTATAGGTGGATTTAATCAAATAAAAGGTTACATAGGTAGCAGGTCAAATAAAATCACGAGCAATGGTTCAGTGACGCCAAGCAATATCTCAAATTATGATTTTTCTAGCACGTCTTCCAATATTTCATCAAATAGCACCAAATATTTGCGTGTAGGAATGTATGCTAGACCTTGGGTTGGCGATGGTGGTCAAATGATTTTAACGCTCAATAGCGTATCTATGACCATATTTTCCGTATCTGCGAGCATGTCCATGCCGTCGGACTATAACACGGATAATGGCAGAACTTGGACTCAATCCGAAATGATAGAGTATTATACTCAACCAAGCAATTCTATTGAGACGATTTCTTCTCTAAACTACTCTGATACGATAGACACCTTTACCAGCATAGAAAACACCACCAAATTCGTATCATCTTCAATGGGTAAATTTACTGCATCTGACTCTTGGAGTTACTCATCTGCGCCCGGTGGTTCGGACGTTTTGTATCACATAGGATTTATGCACACCTATAGATTGACGGATGCGGTATACAATTCGTTACTCAATAACGGCGCATCGCTAAGCCTAAGAATGGCGGCAAATATTTATGACAAAAACCAAGGAACCGCGGATGCAAGATTGTGGTTATATGCAGGTATAGGAACGGCATCCAGTGATAGTGCAGCTGTAAAGTACAATGGTTTCAAACAAGTTCAAAGCCGTTATAATTCGCATATTTATTATAAGAACAGTAGCAATTTTTCCAATTTGGGTTTGGATACTTATTTCGAAACGTCATCTTCCAATTCTGGTTACAAATACCTAAGAATTGCATTTATGACGGAAGTTTGGCCTGGCAATGCTACCAATGATTTGAGTTTGAGTTCAGTAAGAATTACTTGGGAAATGGAAGAAAAGGCCGTCATTGATAGTAGCGTGCCTACAGCTAACTCTATGACTAAGCCGGATTGGGGCGCAGGTGCGTTCTATGATGACGTAAGCAACCCAAGCAGTTTCTGCGCTCAAGAGAGCATGGTAGAAATTGGCAACAATGGTAGCCAATTGACAAGTAGTAATACTTCACTATTCCCTACTAACGGCAAAGGAATAGAAAGAACCGGTTGGGGACAATCAGGAACAAGCGGAGACGCCGTTTTTAGTGGAATAGGCACGGATTTACCCAAAGGACTAGAAGGTTATGCCCATACTTTTGACCACGTCAGCACGCGCGAGTCGGTACACGGATTCTTCTATACGCTCAAACTTACCGAAACCGTATATAACGCGATACTTTCCGGTGGTATTAGGATAACGCTCAAAACTCCTAATTTGTATGCAGATGGACTTGGATCTTCCGATTATGGTCGCGCTCAATTTGTTTCGTATTTGGGACTTGGATATGCAGCGAGCGACC
>JAZRAN010000048.1:0-2514 GCA_045634605.1 Candidatus Stercoripulliclostridium sp.
GACTTTTGTATGGTTGAAGGTGTAACTTGAAGTATTTTTTCTAATTTTTCTCTATTCATTTCTTTCTTTATAATCAAAATTTGTTTGCGGTTGTCCAAGATATATAGCAAGGTTTACGGGATTAAGAATAAATTTAGCCTTAATCATTAAGTCGTATAGTTTGCTACCCTTTGGCTCAACGTCCGTTGATGAGAAACACTCTATATTGCTTACGTCAAATCCTTCGTAACAAGGCAACGTTACTATCTTTTCTTCGCCGGGTATCAAATCAAACCAGTTATCACTAAATGGTATTGTAGATACTTTATCGTGTAGTCTAACAAGTCTTGCGAACTTATCTGTATTAAGTCTTAAGGTTATTATGCCGTCCGATACGTCGCATTTTACGCTTACGTTAGCCTTTTGCAAGCTCAAATACTTTTCATACTTGAATAGTAGCGTCTTTGTATTAACGACTTCTCCGCCAATTAATAAGTCGCAAACGAGCGCAATATTATTCAAATTATATTCTTTTTTAAGGTCTTTAACTTTAAGGTCGATTGCTTGTAAGTTAGAAAGTTTGTCAAGAGCAAAAGAAGATACCTTTTCCGCCAAAACGCCCTTGTCAAAATCAACCACTTTGAGCTTAAGTTCAACGGATTTTGACTCTAAAGTATCGTTTAGGATAAAAATCCTAACGTTTTTACCATCGTTTTCAATGGAAACTGCAAGTGGCGCAAAAAAGTGTTTTGCGTGGTATTGTAGCGCTTTATAATTGCCATAGTAATCCATACTAGACCAACTGCAAACGGGCCAACAATCGTTAAGTTGCCAATATAGCGAGCCGTTGCATCTATGTCTATTTCTACGCCAAAATTCGGTAGCATCCTTTATGCACTCCATTTGACAGGCTTGGGAAAGGTAAACGTAGTCTTCAAACTTTTTGGGAAGTCTAAATCTAGAAGTTATGTAGTACTCCATTTTTTGATTACCTTGCATACATTTTTGATGCGCAAGGAATACTTTGGAATTTATGCTATAATCTTCTTTTTCCGCAAATTTTTGGATAGTTTTTAGGTCGGGTAAGGACTCAAAGCCGAATTCTGAGCAAAATCTAGTTAGGCGTTTGCGATAATATTTTACGTCTTGCAGTCCGTGCCAAACAACCCACAAATGATTGTCGCCGTGATTGTCGCTAGATACTGCTTTATTAAAATCTACGCCAACGGGAGTTGTGGGAATATATGGTGTTTGGGTATCGTACTTACGAAGTAACGGCTCCAATTCTTCCCAAAAGAACTTTCTATTTGCTTTAACAAACGCCGACTGCCAAAACCACGTATTAAACATTTGTTCAAGTTCATTATTACCGCACCATAGGCACAATGAAGCGTGGTTTCTTAATCTCATAACGTTATAGGCAACTTCGTCTTCAACTTCTTTCTTAAAGCTATCGTCAAAGAAAGGATAAGGACGGCAAGCAAAGCAAAAATCTTGCCAAAGAAGTATTCCCCTTTCATCGCAAAGATTATAAAACGCATCGTCTTCGTAGAAACCACCGCCCCAAATTCTAATCATATTCATATTAGCTTTTATGGCGCTATCAACGTAATACGTAAAAGATTCTTTAGTTATTCTATCGGCAAAACTATCTGCAGGAATCCAGTTTGCTCCCTTTGCAAAAATCGGCACTCCGTTCAAGATGAACTTGAAATCCGAGCCGTACTCGTCTTTATCCCTACAAAGTTCGATAGTCCTTAGGCCTATTTTGACTTCTTTAGAGTCGTATTCTCCGTCCTTGCCTAACTCTATTTTTATTGTGTATAGAGCTTGTTTTTCTATGGGATTTAGTTCATAGGTCCACCAAAGGATAGGATTTTCTATCGATATCGTTCTTTGGTTTTTAGCATTAATTACACCCGACTTTTGCTCTTCCGCGCCATTAGGGTCAATGATAGTCAACGTATAATAATCAAGTTTATCGCTAGCTTTGTAGCTGTCTACGTCAAAAGAAACGTCAAGGTTCACGCAATTATTTTCGTGTTTTTGATTTACTCTAACGCCACCAATCTTGAGCGCATAGCCATAATCAATATATAGGTCCTTGGTAATTCCGGAGTAAACTATTTCCGGGCCCCAGTCCCAACCGAAATGGCTTTGATTTTTCCTTAGGAAAACTCTCTTATCTATTCCCGCCACCATCGTATTTTTGCCTATGCGCTTACTTTCACTTAGGCAATACGCATTTGGTGAACGGAATATAATTTCTATTTGATTTTCCCCTAGCGCCAAAAACTCTTTTACGTCAAATCTATACCCGACGTGCGCGTTGCAAGTTTTAGCAACTAGTATACCGTTAATATATACTTCACTAACTGCATCTAATGAGCCAGCAACCAACTCCACTCTTTCGCTTTCTAAAACGCTTTCTTCTACGTTAAAAGAACGAGAATAAGACCAATCCTTATCTCCTATCCATAGAGTATCTTTTTCGTTGGTCTTATAAAACGGGTCCGGTATAAGCCCCGCTTTCAT
>JAZRAN010000049.1:0-2945 GCA_045634605.1 Candidatus Stercoripulliclostridium sp.
AACGGAGTGAAGTCGTTCCGCGTTCCGCGTTCCGCGCTCCGCACTTGCGTAAGCTTAATATAAAAGGAACATAAATTATGTTAAAATTTCTAGGTTATAGAGTAGAAGGCTCGTCCTTCAAAAATAATGAAATGAAAAAAGGGCCCGTTATTACCCTTACTCCAAGTATTCAAATGGACATAAAAAAGGACCCCAAAAACTTGACTTTGACGATTACCGTAGTCGTAGAAGGCTCGGAAGAAAAACCCACGCCATTTGACCTTATGGTCAAAATCAAAGGCTCGTTTGAAATAGTGGAAGATAGCCTTGACATAAATAAAATGAGAATAGAAAGCAGTAGGGTACTTTTCCCTTACGTGCGCTCCTACGTCACCACCTATACCGCTCTTTGTGGTATTCCGCCTTATATTCTCCCCGTCATAGACTTTGATACGGCGCCTATCGGCAGAGCTCCCGCTCCGCAAAATCCACAAGCACCGCAACCTAAAAAAGGTGTGGATAGTATAAAGATTATTCCGCCTGATAACATATAAAAACACGTTATTTTGGCGAATTAGTTAGAAAAGCAAAAGAGTCCGGCAGGGCGCAGTAGGTCTACTACAGCAACCCTTTGGACTTTTCACTTGCCGTCCTACTTCATCCAAACTAGCGTGTTTTTAAGTGCGTATGAAATTGCTTGGGAAAGAAAAATATCAACTAAAATCGTTGGTAATTAGGTGAAAATATTTAGTATGAAAATTCACGAAGTTTTTGAGAAAAAAGTCAATGAGTTAAAGGCAGATGATAGGGTAATGGGTATTCTTATTACCGGCTCGCTTGCGCGTGGTACGGAAACGGAGTATAGCGACCTTGATATCATTGCTATCGGCGACAAAAATGAAATTATAGAAGAAGTTATAGACGGAATTCCCGTAGAAACGCATTATAATAAGGTGGAAAGCATCAAAAAATGGTTTATTGCCGACCCGCCGTCTTGCTATCTTTATACCTATGGTAAAGTCGTTTATGAAAGGGAAAAGGTATTAGGCGACCTTATAAAAACGGCAAAAAACAGGCTGGATACCTACGAAGTAACCGATATTCGCAAAGTATATCTTAATCATAAACTCGGCGCGCTCAAAGAAAAACTTACGGCAAGCCTAGCTCTAAAAGACGAGCAAAAGATAAATTATCTGGTGTGCAATAACTTCAAAATGCTCCTTGAGAGCGTTTATGCCCTAAACTCGCTACCCGTCCCACCGCAAGGACTAAACTATGAAATATACGATAGGCTACTCATAAAGCCCTGTGATGATTGGATGCTAAAACTCGTAAACCTTAGTGGCATAGAGCTTGGCAAGTACGTTATGGGTATTATCGAGTTTATTCGTCTATAAAAAAGAGAGTAGATTTGCTACTCTCATAAAACTATTTTCTTAAATCTAAGGTTGCTCCGTCAAAATGGATGGAGCAATTATTTTTTAGGTCGTAATGCTCAAAAAATGCGTTTTCCATAGGTATCCACTCGTTAAAAAAGCGGTTTGCAAGCGTGGGAGAATTGCGTTTTATTATGCGCTCACGTTGAGTTTTGCCGTCTATCGACATAAAAACGCTCAAATTATAGTAGGGAGCAAGGACGGGGTGCAAACTATAACAGCCTTCTATAATCGTCAACTTTTTGGGCGTGTATTCTACGGGAGAAAGGAAGGCGTTACTCTTGCAATCGTATCTTTTTGCTTTTAGGCTCAAGCCGTTTTGGGTAGGCAACAAAACTTCTTCCAAAAAACGCTCTCTATCAAAGTTTCCGCCTATCTCGTTTAGCCTTTCCGCAGTACGCATCTCAAGGGGGAGAAAATAATCGTCTATGCGGTATAGATTGCAGTCATAAATGGACGCAAGAAAATTAGCAAGCGTAGTCTTTCCGCTAGCTGAGTTGCCGTCTATGGCAATAATGACGCTATCCGCTAAAAGTAGAGCGTCGATTTTTTTAATTAGCGGAAGAATTTGCGCATATTTGGGGTTTTCCGTTAGTTTTTCTTGCATATTATTTCCCGGAAGAAACCTTTTCATAAACCATAACGATTATGGGGACGAGCGCGATTTGTAAAATTATGCCGGGGATTGCGTTTGTGAAAGCGCCTGCTACAAATGCGGACAAACCGAAGGAGCCACCCTTTATGCTCGTTAAAGCAAACATTGACGCTCCCCATACGGCTCTACCTACAAGCATAGCGATAATGAGCGCAAGATATATAAAACCTTTATTTTTTGGTAGTAATTTATAGGTTATACCTGCTACCGCGCCGTAGGTTGCAAGTTCAACAGCCATACAAATAGCAGTAGGGAATAGGGCGGGCATACCGAGAGTCAAAGAGCGAAGAATAGGGGCGATTATGCCTATAAGTAAGCCGTACGGCCAACCGCAAATGAAACCGCAAAGTAGCACGGGCAAGTGCATAGGGCAAAGCATAGCGCCGAATTTTTGTATTTGACCGGTCAAAAATGGCAAAACGAACGCAAGGGAAAGGAATAATCCCGAAAGAACAAGCTTTAATATCTTACGTTTGCGAGTTGATGCCATTCGTTGTCTTTTTGCTCCCACGTTTTATTTAATTATATTACAAGAAAAATCAAAATGCAATAATGCAGAATTAAGTTTTTGCGAGCAAAAACGCAATAAAGTTCCCGATGGGAACGCAATAAAGTACTTCGCCTTGCTCGTACGCGAAATGTACTCGCTATGCTCGTACGCGAAATGTACTCGCTATGCTCGTACGCGAAATGTACTCGTTATACTCGTACGCGAAAAGTTTCCTTTGGAAACACGGCTTCACTCCGCTTTGCTCCGCTCACACGGATTTTTATTTTAAGTGCGGAACGCGGAACGGCTTCGCTACGTTACACTACGCTCACCCGGTATAATAAAAGTAAAATGTGCGCGTATATGTGTTGACACGCGCGTGTAT
>JAZRAN010000050.1:0-4232 GCA_045634605.1 Candidatus Stercoripulliclostridium sp.
AAATAACGCCTATGCCCGCTTGATGAAGTTTATCTACGAGATACATAAAATCATGCGGTGTGCCAAAGCGAGAAGTGGGCGCGAAAAATCCGCTTACTTGATATCCCCAACTCATTTCTAGGGGGTGCTCGGTAATAGGCAAAATTTCTACGTGAGTGTATCCCATTTCCTTAACGTAAGGGATAAGGTGGTCAACCATATCGCGGTAAGAAAGATAGTTACCGTTATCGTGGCGCTTCCAAGAGCCCAAGTGCAACTCATAAATATTTATGGGCGCTTTTGCGTGGTCGGTGCCTTTTAGGTTTTCTCTCCACGCTCCATCGCCCCATTGATATCCGCTTAGGTCGTAAATCTTGCTTGCATTTGACGGCGGGGTTTCCGTATGCGTTGCATACGGGTCGGCTTTCATTACTATTTTGCCGTTTTGCCACTCTACGCTAAACTTATAGACGTCATACTTTTTGAGTCCACGCACGTGCGTTTCCCAAATACCACCGCCTATTGGAATCATTGGGTTAATAGCCCTATTCCATCTATTGAAGTTGCCTACTACGGACACACTCTTTGCGTTAGGAGCCCATACGCGAAAGCGCCATACTTTCTTCTTATTCTTTACCACGTACGAAGGGCGCAAAAGCTTGTAGCACTCGGAGTTGGTGCCTTCGTTAAAAAGATAAATGGGGTAATCCGTCGGTTTCTTCATTACGATTCCTTGATAGTGTTTAGTACTCTTATATGAAGTTCTTCTTGCATAGCAAGAATTTCTGCTTTTTCAACTTTTTCGTCGAATTCGTTTTTATCAAATTCGTAGGCTATATATCCGCATCCGCTTCCCGTCATAACGACGTTAGTAAAGCCCGCTTTTTCCAGTACGTTTTTCGACTTAACAACGTTAGGACTTATCCTTATAGCGCTGTCTTCTAGGGCATTGAAAGGTGCGAAGGTTTCCAAAAATTCTTTTGAATTCCCGCCCTTTCCGCCTATAAGGTCGTAGGTTGCAAAGATTTCCTTCGTGCTAAGCGACTCGTCACCATAAACGAGAAGGATATAAAGTTTAGGTATTTCTATGGGGGTTACGTCTTCTCCGCGCCCCTTGACGATAGCGCATCCGCCCGCCTTCAAGAAAGGAATATCTCCGCCCAATGAAACCAGAAAATCGTTATCGATTTTAATGTCAAACATCTCTTCCAGTCCGCGAGCAATTCCCGCTCCGTCAACTGCGCTTCCACCTACGCCCACTCCTTGCGGTACGCCTTTTGATATAACAATATCAAGACCACAAAGACCATACCTTTTCTTTATCGCCAAAGCCACTTTTTTGGCGTTATCATAAGAAAATTTTTCGCCGGTAGAATAGGTTACGTTAACTTCATCATCCGCGCGTTTAGCAATAGAAATTTCGTCTTTTAGGTCAACGGCAACCATCACGCTATCAAGCGCATGGAATCCATCCTTAACTCCTTCTATTCCCAGCGAAAGATTGACTTTCGCCCACGCAGATAAATCAACCATATTAGCCATTGCATTTATTATATAATAATATAAATAGCAAATCAATACCCAAAAGTCAAAAAAAAGTAAAAGTTTCGACGGTATGTCACCGTCGAAACTAAAAAGGTTGCCGTATTATTATATTTTTTCTATAAAGGACGATATAGAAGTACCTTATCTCCCACTTTTAGCGGTAAATCGAGCTCGGGATTGAGCGCAAGCAGTTCTTCTTCATCACTGCCCAGGGCTTTTGCGCAATCAAAAAGCGTTTCCCCTTCTCCAACCAGATATACGCTGATTACCGCATCATTTTTGACTTTTTCTCCCCTGTCTTCCGCGCCGGCAAGATAGGTAATTATCTTTTCTTCTTCTCCCGTTACCGTAACAAGCGCTTCCAAAGAAACTTCTAGTGAAGACCCGAATCTAACTCTTGCGTTAGGAGAAATAATTTGAATATCAACGTCGACGTTTTCCGAGCAATCCACCTGCTCTTTTAGGCTAAAAGAATATGGGATTTCCAAGAAAACTCTTTCTCGCTCGCCTTCTTCTCTTTTTACGATGGCTTCCATACATACAACGCCGTCAACGTTAAGATTTGGCTTCGCCGTAACGTTACTTGCGCCTACCCATGGTACGCCAAGAGATACTATCTCCACGGCATCGCTAACGTTTTCCAATGAAAGAGTAGCGTTTAACCTTTCCACCAAGTGAATTCTGCATCCCTTTTCTACAATAACGGCATCCCCCGTGCGTAAGCCAAGCTCACACTCTTTGCTATATGCGTCTATGGGACACTCTATTTGCTCAACCCTTTCATAGTAACCCTTTACTTCCGTAGCAATTTGTACGCCTAGCTCAATACCACTCTCAAGCGCGGTAACGGAAATAGAAGTCATAAACGGAGTTAAGAATAAAACGGCTTCGTCACTCGACCTAATCCCTTCTGCTAGCAACTCGTAACTAAACGGGAAATTCATACAAGTCCACTTTAATTCACCGCCGTACACGGACGTAATATAGATTGATGCCGTTCCTTCAATTTGGCAAATATCTGTTGCAGTAGATACCATTTTTGGCACAATAATGGAATCTGCGCAAAGAATTTCCCCAAGGTTTTCCTTCATAACTTCGGCTTTATCTATTACGAATTCTACCTGCTTTATCGGCGCGCAACGACGAGAATCAACCTTCTTATATTTGTAGAAAAGCCCATCTCTTTCGCACGGCTCAAAGGAAGAATTTTGTAGGTAAAAACCCTTCTGCTCCAGCATTACTCTAACCTTTAGATTTTGAGTACCGCTATACTCCACGCCAATAGCAGTCGTCTTAACCGACACAAAGTTAGCCGAATTTACGCTTGCTCTAACGGTAGAATTAAGGTCGTACGTTTCTTCTTTCTTACATACGTTGCCGTCTTCTTCCAAGTACAAAGCTCTAATCGTCAAGGCATACCCTACCCTAACTTCTCCGCTAAGCGCTTCGGCGCTAACGGTGCGAGCAAATGCTTGCACGGAAATTATTTTTTGCGCGCCGTCCAGGTAAAGCTCTTTGCTTTCATAAAAATCGTTCGGTGTAAAATTTACTTTCTTGTCACAATTAATTTGCATTTAGGCAACCCCCTATCTTTCATACGACAAATGTATGCGGTAGCACGCCTACTTATTACAAATTAAATTTTCCTTTTGTAAAAAGCAATGTTTTTTGATTGGATGTCTGCGTAAGAAAAAGTACCTATTCCGCCATCATCTAGCCTTAGCGTAAAAACGTTTGGATACGTGCTTTCTATAACGCCATCGTAGCTTTCAATCTTATTCCTTCCACGATTGATTTTAAGAGTAAGCGGTAGGCCTTTCATATTATTTAATTTTTTGATAGTAATTTCTTTATCGTTATTTATTGGATTTCTCATAACCTAATTATATCCCAAAGTCTATTATATAAACCGCAAAAAAAGAAGGCGACTCGCGCCTTCTTCGTTTGATTAGATTTTGTTATCTCTTTAGCTTTACCTTGATGTCGTTTTCTTGGACGGTGATAACCTTTTCCGCTTCTGCGTCATCTATTGTGGTAAGGGCAGTTGCAAGAATATCCGTTGCAATCTTGTCGCTAAATTTTGCAATAGCTA
The DNA here is from genome assembly GCA_045634605.1 of Candidatus Stercoripulliclostridium sp. Classification (GTDB taxonomy): domain Bacteria; phylum Bacillota; class Clostridia; order Christensenellales; family DTU072; genus Stercoripulliclostridium_A. The sequence continues at coordinate 3,617 of JAZRAN010000050.1, forward strand.
ATTTTGCAATTTCGCTATCAGTAGTGATTTCCGCTTGGATGCGTTGTTCAACAGCAAAGCCTGCATCCTTTCTCATAACTTGAATTTGTCTTACGAGTTCTCTTACGATACCTTCTTGGATTAGTTCTTCGGTAAGAGCGGTATCAAGAGCAAGCGTTCTTCCGTTTTCGGTCGTTACTAGGAAGTTTTGCTTGGGACGGTTGTGAGCGTCGAACAAGTTACCCTTTAGGTCTACAAAATCACCGATATTAACGCTATCTGCTTTAACCATCTTATCGAGAGCGTTATATCCTTCTTGGTCAAGAGAATCAACAATCTTCTTTAGCTTTTGAGCTTCGCCCTTTAACGCTTGACCTGCAACGCGGAAGTTTACGGTATAGTATACATCGTTGTATACGGAAGAGTCTCTGCTAAATACGAGTTCCTTAACGTTAAGTTCTTCCTTAATGGTGCTTTGTAGAGCAGTAGCCGCTTTTATGTCTTCGTCGTTTGCGGTAACAAAAAGGCGGGATAAGGGTTGCTTAACTTTGATTTGCGCTTCATTACGCATTCTTTGAGCGGTTGCAATAATTTCACGAGAGATAGCCGTTTCGCTCAAGATATTTGCTTCTTCCGG
>JAZRAN010000051.1:0-2162 GCA_045634605.1 Candidatus Stercoripulliclostridium sp.
GAAGGCATAAAGGGTTGCAACCGTTTCCACCAAAGATTCTGGTCACTACAAGATATCCTAGTAGAAAACTGCGACACTTCCGACCTAAACCTTGACCTACTCGTAAAGACGGTAAGCGATGATTACGAAGCGTGCAAGTTCAACACCGCAATCGCGAAGATTATGACGGCTCTCAACACCGTATCTTCTCGCGGAAAGGTAAGCAAGAAAGAACTCACCACTATGGCAATTCTTCTTAACCCCGTTGCTCCCCACGTTACCAGTGAACTTTATGAAATCGTAACCGGTGGAGAAAAGATAGAAAAAGCAAGTTGGCCCAAGTACGACCCTGCTAAGCTCATTGATGATAGCGTAGAAATCCCCGTTCAAGTTATGGGTAAGCTAAAGGGTAGAGTTACCGTAAGCCGTGGCGCAAGCCAAGAAGACGTAATGGCAAAGGTTAACGAACTCGGTGTTCTAAACGGACTTAACGTAATCAAAGTCATTTACGTAAAGGACAAAATCATAAATATCGTAGCTAAATAGTTAAAATTTACGAAAAGGTTTGAGTAACTTATAAAAAACAGTTGCAAAAACCTTTTCTTTATAGATATAATATCTATAACCAAAATAAATAATAAACTCTATGGAGGACAATCAATATGGCAAATAACGTAAGAGTTGCTATCAATGGCTTCGGCAGAATCGGCCGTTTGGCTTTCAGACAAATGTTCGGCGCAGAAGGTTATGAAGTTGTAGCTATCAACGACCTAACCAGCCCCAAAATGCTTGCTCATCTTCTTAAGTATGACAGCACCCAAGGTAACTACGCTAACTCCCACAAGGTAGAAGCTACCGATAACAGCATCATCGTAGACGGCAAAGAAATCACCATTTATGCAAAAGCTAACGCTGCTGAACTTCCCTGGGGCGAACTCAAGGTTGACGTAGTTCTAGAATGCACCGGTTTCTACACTTCCAAAGCAAAGGCTCAAGCACACATCGATGCTGGCGCACGTAAAGTTGTTATCTCTGCTCCCGCAGGCAACGACCTACCCACCATCGTTTACAACGTAAACCACACCACCCTTAAGGCAGAAGACAACATCATCAGCGCTGCATCTTGCACCACCAACTGTCTTGCTCCTATGGCTAAGGCTCTTAACGATTACGCACCCATCAAGAGCGGTATCATGACCACCGTTCACGCTTACACCGGCGACCAAATGCCTCTTGACGGTCCTCAAAGAAAGGGTGACCTACGCCGTTCCAGAGCATGCGCTTGCAACATCGTTCCCAACAGCACCGGCGCAGCTAAGGCTATCGGTCTTGTTATCCCCGAACTAAACGGCAAACTTATCGGTTCCGCACAACGCGTTCCCACCCCTACCGGCTCCAGCACTATCCTACTAGCAGTTGTAGAAGGCAAGGCAACCAAGGAAGGCATCAACGCAGCTATGAAGGCAGCAGCAACCGAATCCTATGCTTACAATGAAGATGAAATCGTTTCCAGCGACATCATCGGCAGCACCTATGGCTCCATCTTCGATGCAACCCAAACCATGGTTATGAACATGGAAGACGGCAACAGCCAAGTTCAAGTAGTATCTTGGTACGACAACGAAAACAGCTACACCAGCCAAATGGTTAGAACCATCAAGTACTTCAGCGAACTCAAATAATTAAGTTCAAACTAAAACAAATAAAGCCACTCGAAAGAGTGGCTTTTATTTTTTATACGTATGGCGCCAAAATAGTTATTTTTGCTAAAGAAACTAGTACGCACTTAAAAACGCGTTAGTTTGGATGTTAGCCGACGGAAAATAAAAAACTCACGACGGGAGTTTACTAGACGTAAATGACCGAGTGAGTTTTTTGTTCTTCCTATGGATAACGCCAAAATGACGCGTTTTTACTTTACTTCATAAACAACGGCTTCATAAGGACGTAGTAAAATGCTATCGCCCAGTTTTTGTTGTTGTCCTTCCCAGTTGTGAATTACGAGTTCCGCTTCTCTTGCATTAGGAATCTTATCTACGTTTAGAGATACGTTCTTTTCTGCAAAGTTACATATTACTATGTAGCGGTGTCCATCAAGGTTTCTTTCGTAGCAGTAAACCTTTCTGTGTTTTTCGAAGTATTCGATATATTCGCCGTCACGGATAACTTCATTACCCTTTCTA
>JAZRAN010000052.1:0-23479 GCA_045634605.1 Candidatus Stercoripulliclostridium sp.
CACGAAGTTTCACACGGTTTCGTTGCAAAACTCAACGGTGACTTGACGGCAAAGGATAGGGGCAGATTGACTCTTAATCCTTCTGCGCACCTAGACCCCATCGGCGTGGCTATGATGCTACTCGTTGGTTTCGGTTGGGCAAAACCCGTACCTATTAACCCCAATAATTTTACAAACCGCAAAAGGGGAATTATAACTGTTTCGCTAGCGGGCGTATGCGCAAATTTAATAGTTGCGGGTATTTCCTTGCTACTTTATTTCCTACTATATCCCGTCATTATTAAAACGATGTATGCGGTAGGCACGAGCGCAATAGTTAGCGTTCTTATGAATTTTGCGTATTCTTTGCTACTTCTTAGCATACAACTTAATTTCTTGCTCGCTTTCTTTAATATTTTGCCAATATATCCGCTAGACGGCTTTAACGTAATAAACTCCTTCCTTCCCTATGGGAACGGATATCAAAAAGTAATGGTAAGATATGGCTCTTTTATACTAATCGGCTTAATTCTTATAGGCAATATAGGTAACGCCTTTGGTATTAGATGGCTCAATATCTTTAGTCTTTTCGGCGACTTAATCGGTCAAATGATAGATAAAGTAACTATTCAGTCAATATTGACTTTCCTTGCGTAACTATGGTAGAAGAAATCAAAAACACAAACGAAGAACTTGTTGCGGACGTCGTAGAAGTTGACACCGAAGTAAGCGCTTCTAAACTTTCTTTCCTAAACCTTTCGTATCATTTGTACGAGGAGGACGTTGCGCTTGATAAATTGCTTGATATTTGCAAGCAAAATAAAGTTGCAATTCGAGATATCTTTATTTCCGATATCACTCAACAATACCTAGATTACGTTGTTGAACTTGCCAAAGACGAAAGGAATTACGATGATATCGCAGACTTTTTGGTACTAGCGGCAACTCTGGTTGAATTCAAAGCAAACTCTCTGCTACCCAATCTTGATTTTGACGATAGCGAATTTGATGAGTTCATATCCGACGAAGAGTTATTCTTCCGTAGGGCAGAAGAATACGCAGCATACAGAAACGCGGCTGAAAAACTACAAGAATACGAAATATTGAATAGATTTTATAGAGAACCCGCCTTTGGTGAAAACGAATATAAATTGGTAATCAAAGACTTTTCTCTACAAAAGTTGATAGATGCTTTCTCCAGAATGTTGGAAAGAGCCGAATTTGAAGAAGATAAGCAAGTTGAAAAAACGATACCTAACGAGCGCTTTACCGTAGCTGACAGAGTTATTGACGTCGTAGAAGCGCTTAGAGTTTATCGCAGACTAAAACTAATCGAACTCTTTGACCCCGATTTTAGCAAATTGGAAATTATTAATACTTTCCTTGCTGTCCTAGAACTTTGCAAACAACAAGTTGCAACCATTCAACAAGAAAACGCAGAGGCGGAAATCTTTGTTGAAGCTACTGCAACTACCGATACATTTAACGTACAGGAGGACGTTTTGAACGATGCCGTTGAATATAATTGAGTCCTTGATTTTCGCAAGCGGTAACGGAATGCACCGTGACGATATTCATAAGGGACTAAATGATAAATACACAAAAAAAGAAATTGATACCGCCTTGGAAACCCTTAGAGCGCAATACTCGGGCGAGCGTGGAATACATCTCATTATCGCTAATAACGTGTATCAATTCCAAACAAACCCCGCCCACGGCGATTTGCTGGCGGACCTTTTGCTTGAAACCAGAGAGCGTCAACTTTCTAAAACCTTATTACAAGTGCTTGCAATTATTGCATATAAGCAACCCGTTACCAGAACGGAAATAGAAGATTTGCGTGGCGTAAGCAGTGATTACGTTATCGCTATGCTACTCAAACTCAATCTAATAGAAGCAGTAGGCAGAAAGGAAACGATAGGTAAACCGATTCTTTACGGCACAACCAATGAATTTCTTAAGAAATTCGGCTTGGAAACACTGGAAGAACTTCCCGATTACGACGACCTAATGCTCAAGATAAAGAATAACTTTGAAAAATACTACGCTAAAGAACAAACCTTGTTCCGTGACCGCAACATTGATATGACTCATCCCGAAGACGTAGACGATGACGGCGAAGGAAACCTTCCGGACGATGAATTCTTCGGCGACGATAGCGACGATATCCCCGACTTCCTAGACGGCGAAGACATCGTTGAAATCGAATAGTATTATACGTATAAACCCTAAAAATTGACATCGATTAAGGAGCCTAACGATGCAAAGAATATTTACTAACGTCAAACTTAACTCTCGCGCATTTATCACCATTAGCGTGATTATTTGCCTTTTCGCGCTCGCTTTTGCAGGTGCTTCTATGATTCCCAATTCAATTGGGGAAGAGCCCGTTGTTGCAAGCGCCGCGCCGTCTACCATCACTTCATCCAATTTCCGTAGCGCCATCCAAAATAATGGTAGTGGCGGTACTATAAGCGGTGAATATGAGCTTGCCGGCAATTTGACAATTAACGCATCGAGTGGCGTTAATATTTCAACTTTTAACGGCACTTTTGATGGAAAAGGCTACACGCTAACCGTTAACGGTAATCTCAACTACGATGCCGGTAGCAATAACGACTACTATATCGGTATGATTTTCGGTAGACTCGGCAGTAGCGCAGTCGTAAAAAATCTTAACGTAGTATGGAATTCTTATTGGAACGTTAAAGCTTATAACAATAAATCTTCCGCAGACTATTCCGGCGAAGGTAGCACGACGTTATTCGTGGGTGGATTATGCGGTTTAGCAGGAAACGGCGCAAGAATAGAAGACGTATCGTTTAGCTTGAATAGCACGATTGCAGGCATTGGCGTGGATAATGGCTCGGACCACGTCACTCAAACCGGCGGTCAAGGCGCAGTCGTAGGCGCTATGATAGGTAGAAGTCAAGGCGCAAAGCTCAAAAACATTACTTTTACAAACAATGGCTCCGTATGGGCTCGCGGACACAGCTTAAGCGCAGGCTCCAACCGTAAGGGTGTTACCGTAAATCTTTCCGGTCCCGATACTCGTGGCGACAGAGCCGCAGCAGGTGGAATAATAGGGGAAATTCAAAGTGGCTCCACACAAATTTCCAACCTAGTACTAAAAGGTACCGGATACGTAGGCGCAGCTGCAACCGGTAGTAATAATTACGCGACATACAATTCCGCATATTTCCATACTATTAATTTCGCAGGCGGTGTTTTAGGTTTCACTTACGGCGGAAGTTTGTCTATCGACGGTCTACTATATGACTTCCAAGGCGGTTGCTACGTAAAAGAAGCCGTTGGCACGGGCGCTAACTCAGGCGCAATATTAGGAAAGGGCTCTAACGTCAGCGTAAGCGGGCTATGGCGTCGCACTGACGACCAAACGAGTAATACCGTTACCGGTCTTTATACTTATTGGAGTGAATCTAGCGGTCCTTCCAAAACTGGCGCTTCATCTATGACTCCCAGCAGAAGACTTGGTACAAACTCCATTTCTTCACTTGCGCAAGGCGCTGCTTCCAACTCCGTTTCTTTCACCAATTTGAAAGAATACAACCCCGCAACAACCGGTTACTACGATGGCGCTCCCGTAAACTACGGCAAAGCTATTGTTACCGATATCAAAAACGGCTATCTAACCGTTCTGGCGCAATCTGACGACCCGTCCGCTTATATTTCCGCTATTGCTTATAATACTACGCAAAACGGCGCGTTTACATACAAAAACTATTATCAAAACGGACTTTTCAACTCCGTTACTTTTGCCGGAAGTGAATATCAAGTACCGCTTAGATGTAATGAAATTAGAGTTATTCTTGCAAAAATTGCCAAAGAACCGCTATATACCGTTTGCCTAGGCGATAAGGTATACGATACCGAAGGTATAACCTTTACCGGAGCGCCTTCCGTTACCAACATTAAGCTACTTAACAACTTGTATTGGCAAGCTGAACACGATACCGACCCGACAAAGAATAAGATGGGCGACCTTGGTAGCGCTCAAATTACCACAAATTCCAGCGCAGGTACATATAAGATGGTACTATATAGGAAGGAAGCAAACGGCGAATCCGTTCCCGTCCAAGACGGCGAAAGCCTAGGCGCCGACCAAGAAAACGCACCTTCCACTATATATCAATTTGATTACAACTCCGCTCAAAACTATAGATATACTATTTCCAGAGCGGAACTTACCCTAAAACAACTTTCTTCTCCCTTTGAAAAGGAATACGATGGTACTTCTGCGGTTAATACCGCAAACTTGCAATTCGGCGTTCACTACGACTTCCTTTTGAGTGATGGCACTTCTCCCAAAGATACGCCCGAACTTGATACGGAAAATGCAACCGGAGCTTTCTACGATGCAACCGGCAACAGCCTAGACCACACCGTTGGCCAAGGCAAAGTAGTAAAAGTTAGCGGTATAAACGTTGTAGGAAACTATCAACTTTCCACGTCTTCTATCACGACCTTGATACTCAATAACTGCCGTATTAAGCCCAGAACCGTAACCATTGAATGGGGCAACCTAAGCCAAGTATATGATGGCACGCTACTCAAGCCTACGGCTATTGCAGGCAACCTTGTTTACGGCGACGTCGTTAATACGAGCGTTTCATTATACGCAAACGCTGACGATGCTTGGAGCGGTACGGAAGTTTCCGGCAAAACCAACGTAAAAGACGGCACCAACGGCGCAGAAGATTATTATATTGCAAGAGTTACTATCGCAACTAATCCTAACTACGTCATTAAGGGTTTGAACGACGCAAACTACCTGGAAGAAAAATTCTACGTAACTAAAAAGGAAATTAGTTTGACTTGGACTAAGTTTAACGAAACTTTTGCGTATGAAGATTTTACCGTTACTTGCGTCGTTACCAATGCTAACTCCGTAGTAGCAACCGGAGATAACGTAGGTCTAAGCGTAAATTATCGCCTAATTGATGAAAACGGAACGGAAGGGGAACTTCTTTCCGCCATAAGAAATGCCGGTAGTTACGTGGCAATTGCATCTATCTCCAACACAAACTATGCCTTGAATAGCTCTTCCGTAAGGTTTGATGACGTTACGATTAATCCTATTCTGCTGGCAGTTGAATACTATACCGGCAACGCAAGCTCCGTACAACCGCTCGTATATCAAAAAACTTCTTATATAGGTAGTGAAAATGGACTAAAAGCAAAAGCAAGCGCAAAAGCAGTTGACGTTGGTCTAATTGACGCTAACATTGCGTTAACGTATGACGGCAACGTTGACGTTGTAGGCTCATATACCGCAACCGCAACCTTTGTTGATAGCCCCTTAAACCCCAACGACGGCATTATCATTTCCAACTATTCCGTTTCCAATCCCACCCAAAGCGTAACGATTGTACCGCGTCCCATAACTCTTGCCTTTGGACAATCATCCTTTGAGTATGACGGACAAAAGCACATCGTAGAAGCTACGATTGATAGCGGTCTTTGCGCAGGTGACGTCGTCCAAATAATTTCCGTTTGCTACAAAAACGTAGACGGCTCCACCCCCGAAGTTGTAGAAGCTATTAACGCAAGTACCGACTACTTCGTACAATATAGCATCAATAACTCCAACTACGTAATCGCAGACGGATACGCATCAAAGAGTTTTGCCATAAACAAATATGCCATCGACCAAGTTGGCAGTTTGGTTACTATTGCGCCCATTAGCAACGTTACCTACACCGGCGAAGAAGTCACGCCTGCCGTAACCGTCAGATTCAAAGACGCTCCGCTACAAACCATAAACTATACCGTATCTTATTCCAACAACACCGAATCCGGTACTGCAAGCGTACAAGTTGATGGTCAAAATAACTTTAGCGGTACCTTAACAACAACTTTCGTAATAGATAAGGCAGTTCTATCCGTTCTGTTCACTTCTAACGCAGTAACCACCTATAACGGCGAATATCAAGGCGTAAGCGCGGAATTCGTTGGATATAAGAAAGACGGCGATTTCGTACCTATGACCATAAGTTACGGTGGATTTACGCCTACTAACGCAGGCTCGTATACTGCAACCGTATCTTTTAGCGGTGACTCCAGAAACTACGTTTTAACCAGTGAGATTTCACTAAAACAATTCAATTTCACCATCCAACCTAAGCCTGTTGAAATTGAGTTTAGCGGTTATACCAACCTAACGTACAACGGACTAGACCGCAGATATAACGAAACAACCAACCCCAATGGTATAAACGTTCGCTTCGTAGGTTCACCCATATGCGGTAGTGACGATTTGGGACTTGCTCTTACGTTTAGTGGCGCATCCAGCGTGCCGGAAAACGCCGGTCGCTATACTGCAACCGCATCTTTAACCGGCAACACTCGCTCTAACTATGCGTTTAGCGAAAGCGTATCGAATACTATTTCATTTGACATAGCTCAATACGTTATTAACGTAATTATCGATAGATTGACTATTCGTCATAATTACGATTCCTACGCAAAACACGCAGAATATACGATTGATGAAGCAACGCCTATTATTGCAGGAAAAGACCCGCAAATTTCTCTTGCTTATACCTACGTTGGCGGAGCATCCGTTACGGGCAACAACGGTCAACCTTTGAGCGCAGGCGCATACCAAGTTCAACCCACCCTAAACAACGCTAACTACAAGTTAGCTTCTAACGAAAAAACTCCATTCCAAATCGACCCTGCGCCACTAAGAGTATCCTTCCTTAACGCAGGAGAATATGATTACGATGGACAAGTTAAGAGCGTAGAATACAAGTTGGATGATAGCTATAACTTCAAGGGAGCAGACAACTTTGCCTTCTCCGTTTCATACACCAATGCAGTAGGTGCTCACGCAGAGCCCCTAAACGTTGGCACTTATAAAGTTTCCATTAAACTTCCCGCAAATAACGCAACCGCATCTAACTACATACTCGACAACGCTAACGACCAAGACTATACCGCATATAGCGAATCGTTTAAGATTAATCCAAGATATCTTGCAATCGAATTTTCACTCAATAGTAAAGAAAACACCTATGAGTACACAGGAAACGATAGGGAAGTTACCGCAAAAGTTAAAGGTACCGGCGCTATTTTGGGACTAGCAGGCAATAGTGGATTAGTTCTTGATGAAAACTTGGAATACGAAAAGGTTTCTTTCCTTGTTTCTATCTATGAAGGTAGCGTAATCGAAGATGAATTCCTTCTTGTTGGCAATAAAATTAAGAACGTCGGTACTTATACTGCAACCGCAACTCTTGACCAAGCCAACGCTATCAACCAAAACTACGTTATTTACGCTGACAATCAAGTTGATTACCCAACAACTTCTACCATCATCATCAACCCCAAAGCTATCAAGTTCAGAACCGATGGTACAAGCTTTACCAAGATTTATGGCGATGAAGACGGCGTATTACGCTTACTTCTAACTAAAGAAAATACCTACGAAGGTCTAGTTGGTGAAGATAAACTTTCCGTCGTTCTAGAAAGAGAAAGTGGAGAAAATATAAACCGCTCATATGGCTACGTTGGATTCACTCTATATAAAGACGTAGGCGTCGACGGTCAAACCATATGGGAAGAAGTAGTCGGTGAAACAAACTACTCCTTATCGTTCGGTCCCTCCAGCGACCAAGGCAACTTTACCATTACTGAAAAAGTAGTTGAATTTGAACCTAAAATCTTTGTTTTCGACTATAACGAAGACATCGTAGGATTGCAACATCAAATTTCTATCGATTCAAAGACCCTTGGTAATTACGTTGTTACCGTAACGCTATCCCCCATAAACTCCGACGTAATTAAGAAGGGCGCTAACGCAGGTCAATACGACTTATCGCTTTCATTTACCGATGACAACGAAAACGTAAGATGCGTAATGGTCCCCGGCTCTAATGAGAAAAAGATTCACATTATAGGTAAGAGCATAGAACTTTCACTAGGTTGCAACCTTAATATAACCTACGGAGACGCCGAACCCGATTACTATGACGGCCTAATCGTTGACCTAGAAGCGCTGGAAGGAACAAGCATAACGCCTTCTAATTATAAAGAATACGTACGCATAACGCGCGAAGACGTAAATACTCAAAGCTCAAGCATACTTCCATACAAAGAAAGCGGTTATGAGCTAAAGATAGTATTCCTAAAAGACGACGATGCCGGCAACAAGATTGTTGATGCTAACTACCGCGCCGTAGATGCTAATGGAAACGACGTCAACTACAAGCTATTCGTAAATAAATTTGACCTAAATAACGAATTTAGCGAAGCAATATTCAACAATCCCGATCACGAAAAATATGCTAATAGACCCATCGTTATTACGGAAAAAGCCTACGATGGAAACTATGACGCTAAATTCGCAGTACAAGGTAACGTTAGCCTTACCAACATCCCTAAAGCCTTTGCAGACCATAGACTTTCCGTTTACGCAAGATATGAAAACGCAAACGCAGGGGAAGGTAAGAAGATTTACCTATATTATGAATTCCAAATCCCCAACTTTGCGGGCAACTATATCCTTCCCGGCGAAGATGGAAAAATACTTTACACCGATAATGCAAAAATCAGTAAGATTAAGTTGTCCGTTTCCTTTGCGGATGGCGATTACGAGCTTGTTTACGGCGAAAAATACTCCACTGAAAGCGGTGAGTTTAACGTAGAAATGCCTAAACTTGTTTATAGCGGTTTCGTAAATAGCGAAAACGCAGAACTTATTGGTTTAACCGATGCTCTAAACATTAAATACAAAGTGGGCGCAAACTTCATAGACGCAACCACACAAATGGACGCAGGCTCACACGTTCTTGCAATTACAAGCAATAAGTCGGAATTTACCAACTATTTAGTAGACGTTTCCGCAACTAAATCAGTTATCGTAACGCCCAAAGAAATCTACGTCACCGCAGGAGAAACCTTCGTTAAGACCGTTGACGGCAACTGGAGCGTTGAACTAAACGCAAACAACTACGTAATCAATGGATTAATCGCAAAAGATGCCAACACGACTAACGCATTGAACGTCATATTCACCGCTAGAATTTCTTCTCTTGAACCCGGCAACACCACGGTAATTATGACTATAAACGGAATTAGCGGTTCACAAAGCGCTAACTACGTTCTTTCTAGCGAAGACGAGTATAAGACTATCACAATCCCTGCTGTAATTAAAGAACTGGCAGTTGTAAGTTTTGACGAAGACTCATATCTATTTGCGTTCGATAATACGCCAAAATCCATTGTTCCCACGATTAAAGAAGGTTCCATGCAAGACGGCGTAAAATACGTCATCAAATACCAAGGCAGACGCTTTGACGGCGTGGATTATATCGAACAAGTTAGCGCGCCTACCAGAGCCGGTATTTATACCGCAAATTGCTACTTCTTCCATCAAAGCGATGAACAAAACACCCAAAAGTATCGTTTGCTTGCCAGCGCGGAAATCATCATAGATAAAGTTACTCCTAAACTATACTTTACCGGCAACGTATCGCAAACCTACGGCTCGTTTACCGCTCTTAAAGCATTCGTCCTTGCTCCCGGTCTAGACCAAGAAATAGAAGTCCTATATTCATTTGAAAACGAAGACGGCACGCTACCCGCTTTCCCGCCGGCAGGAAGGCACACCGCAACCGCATCGTTTGATGAAACCAACGACTATCTTGGCGTTGATGGCGAGCAAAGCATGCAAATCAAACAAAAAACCCTTAGCGTTTCCTTTGATGGATACAAAGGTTTGGTTTATAACGGCTACACAAGAAACGATGACGTTAAGGCATTCTTTAACGGCATAGTTGAAGGAGATACGTGCGAACCTATCAAGATTTATAACGTAGATTCCGTAAGAGATGCAGGCACGTATAGACTAATAGTAACACCGTCTAATCCTTCCTATATGATATCCGGTAGCAACTCCGTAGAGTTTAGTATTGCAAAGAAAGTGCTTAACGTATCCGTTCCTGCGGGCATTACCACAAACGCAGGTGTCGCTCCGCAAATCGAACTAATCATCACAGGATTTGTAGAAAACGAAAGCATTAAAGACGTCGCAGTACTCCCAACCCCCAAAGTCACAAGCGCAAAGGTTGGCGTAAATGCCGTAGAATATACCGAAGGCTTTGATGAAAACTATTCATTCAATTATATAACCGGCGTATATACGGTAGTTTATGAATCCAAAAATGAAGGTAAGACCAACATTACACCTTACGTTGTTGCAGGTTCAGCAGTTGGTGGCATTGGCTTGGTATTCTTAATAGGCTATCTGGTAAAGGTCGCAAACTACAAGGCCGTAGCTCGTGGCGTTGCAAAACGCAAAATCCGTAAGGAAATGATAAATCGCGCTATTAAGAAAAAATAATTTGCGTATCTAACAACAAATTACTGCCATACTGATAGGGTATGGCAGTTTTTTTTAGGATAAAATTTTTTAGTGGCGTCTTACACGTAAGAATTAAAACGCTATTCTTTCATCTTGGCTTTGACGTTAAAGAAGAGCGTGACGGCGCTTTAATCAATAGTAAAAAACGAAAACTTAAACTAAAAAGTGGCGTAAGTAAAAATAGGGAATTAGTTGCTCCGAATAGAATTTTAGTTACTTTATACAAAGAAAAGTTTTTGCTTAGAGTAAGGGCCGGCAAACGCTTATTTTTACTTGACGGAAATGATGGATTTTATAAATTAATTATATTTTTAGACCTAATTAAGAATAGTAGGGGTGCAGTTTTGGGCGAAAATGGGACAAAAACAGCATTTTTTGGAAACTTGCAGGATTTTGATATGGAATCTAATTTCTTGGTAAAATTGCATTTGATAAGTATAATTTCATACGTTTTTAAGATACTAAAGACATCAAAATCAAAAGGAGAAAACATAAATGGAAGTAACGTTTAGCATAAACTTGGATTTGTCCAAAAATAAGCGTAACGAAAAATCGCATTGTAACACTTGTAACAAAATTTCTAATTGTCTGGAAGAATCAAACGTGGAAAAATGGTTAGATTTGGCGCAAAAAATCGTGAAGAGCGTAAAAATAAAATAGGGTTAACGGGCTTTGTCCTTTTATTCATCTTTTTAACTCTATTTTGTCCTATTGTGGCGAGAAAAGACTTTAACGCTACCGCAAAAAGTCAAAAACAGGGCTACGTTTTAATAGAATGCTCGTCTAATCGCGTGCTAAAAGCGGAAAACGAACATGAACGCTTGCCTATGGCAAGTACTACGAAGATTATGACCGCTTTAATTGCCGTAGAAAGATTAAAACTCGACGACGTAGTCACAATCCCAAAAGAAGCAGTCGGCGTAGAAGGAAGCTCAATTTATCTAAAACTCGGTGAAAAAATATCCGTTTTGGACCTTTTATACGGATTGATGTTACGCTCCGGAAACGATAGCGCGATGGCCATCGCCATCCATACCGCAGGCTCGGTATCAAAATTCGTTGAATTAATGAACGAAAAAGCTAAGCAATTAGGATTAAAAAATACGTCTTTTAAAAATCCGCACGGATTAAGCGAAAAAGAACATTTTACTTCCGCATACGACCTTGCTTTAATTGCGTCTTACGCTATGAAAAATCCCGTTTTCAAAGAAATAGTCGGCACAAAATCTCACGTCGCAAAAGGGCAAAGCGAAGAAGAAAAACGTTATTTTGCCAACAAAAACCGCATTTTATACAACTATTCAGGCGGTAACGGAATAAAAACGGGATATACGACGGAAGCAGGAAGATGTCTTGTTGCAAGCAGTGAAAGAAACTCCATGCAAGTCATCGCCGTCGCACTAAATTATTACGATTATTTTGACTTTTGCTCTCGCCTTATGGACTACGCATATGACAATTACGAAATGCAAAAGGTCATAGATAAAAACGTACCCTACGCAAATATAGCAGTCAAAAAGGGCGGAAAAATAAAAAAAGCGGAACTATACTCAAAAAACGACTTCTTTTATCCCGTAAAAAAGGATGGTAGCGAAGAAATCAAAGTAGACGTAACGCATCAAAACGAGCTCGTTGCTCCGCACAATAAAGAAACTTCTTGCGGTAATGTTAAAATTTATATCGGTAACTGCTTGAAATTTGAAGAAAAATTATATACTATATATAATATAGAAAAGAAATTTAGTATCACAGATTTTTGGAGTTAACATGAGATTAAACAAATATATCGCAGAATGCGGTATAGCGTCAAGAAGAGGCGCCGATAAAATTATTACCGAAGGTAGAGTTAAAGTTAACAATAAGACCGTCACCGCTCTCGGTACGGAAATTAACGAATATAACGACACCGTCACGGTTGACGACAGAAAAATAGCTCTCGTCAGACGTGACATTTACATAGTTTTGAATAAGCCTAAGGGTTGCGTAACTACCGTAAAAGACGATAAAGGTCGCAAAACGGTTATGGATTACATTTCCGTCAAAGATAAACGACTTTTCCCCATTGGTAGACTAGACTACGATACCGAAGGCTTGGTTATTTTAACCAACGACGGAGATATGGCTTATAAACTTACCCATCCGTCACACGAAATCCCCAAAACTTATCTTGTAAAAATAGAAGGTAGCGTAGAAGAAGCAGATATCGCCAAGCTCCGTAACGGCGTACCGCTAGACGGAGTTATGACGCATCGCTCAAAAGTAAAGATTTTAGGCGAAGAAGAAGGGCTAACTCGCCTAGAAATAACCATTTACGAAGGAAAAAATCGTCAAGTACGCCGTATGTTTGAGTATATCGGCAAAAACGTTGTTTTCCTAAAACGTACTAAAATCGGCGACTTAAAGCTCGGCGGACTAGGAAGGGGTATGTCAAGATACCTTTCCGACAAAGAAATAGACATACTCAAAAGGTTGTAAGATGAAAATACTTTTGGTTAATGACGACGGCTATACTTCAAAGGGTATAAGGGGGCTTGCAAAAGAGCTCTCTATTAACCATGACGTAACGGTTATTGCGCCCATAAAATGCAATTCCGGCATGGCTCACGCCATGACTTTCTACAAGGACCTTTACCTAAAAAAGATAGAAAATGACGGCGAAAACTACGATTGTTATTCATTTTCTGCCACTCCCGCAGACTGCGTAAAATTGGGAGTAGAACTTATGGCGGGGAACCCACCCGACCTTATAATTTCCGGCATAAACAACGAGCCCAATATCGGCACTACTATCGTTTATAGTGGCACGGCTGCAGCAGCTATGGAAGGCTCTCTCCTTGGATTTAAGGCAATAGCAGTTTCCGGAAACCCGGAAAACGATGACGATTTTGATTATATAATCAAATATTTTGTGGATAACCTTGATTATTATTTGTCACTTTGTTCGGTTGATTACGCTTTGAACGTTAACGTAAACAATCAAAAAATAGGCAATATATCACATAAAATCGCTCCGCTTGGAGTAAGAATTTATAGCGACATTTATATCGTCGGGGAAGGTGATGAGCGTGGTGTTCCGCACAAGCTCGTAGGCAATCCTTTGCCCGTTGAAAACGTTCCCGATTGCGACGTTAGTTGGTTTGAAAAAGGTTATTCTACCATAACCCCACTTACTTCCGACCATACTTCGTTTACCGCCCTTGATAAAATAAGGAAAATGGTGAAGTAATGAAGGTTGTTGTAGTAGGCGGTGGTCCCGCAGGTATAATGTCGGCAATTTCGGCCAGTGATAACGGTCACGACGTTGTTTTACTTGAAAAAAACGCTAAAATTGGGCGTAAATTATACATAACGGGAAAGGGAAGATGCAACGTAACCAACGATTGCGATAATCGTGAGTTTATCCAAAACGTAGTTTCTAACCCTAAATTTATGATGAGCGCTATAAGAGCGTTCAGTTCTGCGGACACACAAGACTTCTTTGAAAATCTTGGAGTTCAATTAAAGGTTGAGCGTGGCAATAGGGTTTTTCCCGCATCCGATAAATCTGCTGACATCATCGACGCGCTACTAAAAGCCTTAAAAATGCGTGGAATAGAAATAAAATTCGAAACCGAGCTTTTGGACGTAATCGTTGACGGCAATACTATAACTAAAGCCGTTACCAACAAAGGCAAAATCGACTGCGACCATCTAGTGCTTGCAACGGGCGGTATTTCCTACTCAAAAACAGGTAGCGACGGAAAGGGTATAAACCTTGCTAAAAAACTTGGACATAACGTAGTTAAGCCCGTAGGGGCGCTCAACGAAATATTGGTTAAAGGCGTGTTGAATTCTCACGGCAATTTACTTGGCGTAAAAGACCTGCTTTTACCCGAAGGACTATCACTCAAAAACGTTAGCTTAACCGCTGTAAACAAGCAAAACGGAAAGGAACTTTCCTACGAATTTGGGGAAATGCTCTTTACGGATGAAGGACTATCCGGTCCAATTGCTCTTACAACGTCTTCTCGCATCAATAGGGCAGATTTTGGCTCAATTCTTCTAAAAATCGACCTAAAGCCCGCTCTTGATGAGCAAACGCTTGACAAAAGAATACTAAGCGACTTCGCTATGCAAAGCAATAAAACGTTCATAAATGCGCTTGGGGGACTACTTCCTAAGAGCCTAATTCCGTTTGTAGTATCCGTTAGCGGAATAAAGAAAGATAAAGTCGTCAACTCCATAACAAAGGAAGAAAGACGTCATCTTCTTAGCGCTCTCAAAGAGCTTACCTTTGAAGTTAAAGGTCTTGCGGACGTAGAGCGAGCTATCGTAACGGCAGGTGGCGTATCAACCAAAGAAATTAGTCCTAAAACTATGCAAAGTTCACTTATAAGCAATCTATCTTTTGCGGGAGAAATGATTGACGTTGATGCTTATACGGGCGGATTTAATATTCAAATTGCGCTTTCTACCGGTTTTGTAGCCGGAAGCAACATATAGAAAGAAGGAGATTACAAATGACACTTAACATTGCCATCGACGGACCTTGTGGCGCAGGTAAAAGCACTATCGCTAAACTTATAGCTAAAAATTTAGGTATCGCATATCTCGATACCGGCGCTATGTATAGAGCTCTCGCTTATTATGCAATCAAAAACGGCGTTGAACCAAATGATGAAGTAGGCGTTTTGCCCTTGCTCGACGGCGTCACTATGGACGTAGAATATAGCGCAAACGGACAAAAAGTTATAATTAACGGCGAAGACGTTACCCCATATATTCGTGAGCACCACATTTCTATGGCGGCATCAACGATTTCCAAAATACACGCAGATAGACTAAAACTCGCCGATCTACAACGCCAAATCGCTAAAAAAACCGATTGCGTACTGGACGGAAGAGATATCGGTAGCTTTGTTCTTCCCGATGCAAAGCTTAAAATTTATATGGACGCATCCGCAGAAGTAAGAGCGCAAAGAAGAAAGGGCGACCTAGAAGCAAAAGGGGACTTTTCTCATACTTTAGAAGAAATTCTAGCCGACGTAAAGGCGCGTGATTATCAAGATATGAACCGCGATTTCGCGCCTCTAAAAGTAGCAGATGGAGCTATCGTACTCGACACTTCTTACATGACTATTGAAGAAGTCGTAAACAAAGTAATTTCTATATGTCAAAGCTTATAGTCAGTCAATTTAAAGGCGTTTGCAATAGCGTCGAGAGTGCCATAAAAAAGGCTTTTTCTGTAGAAACGGAGCAAAAAGCATACACTCTCGGCCCCATAGCGCATAATTCCGGCGTTGTAAAATCGCTGGAAGAAAAAGGTGTTTTCGTAACCGATTCCATAGAGAATTTGTCATGCGGAGACACCATCGTTATCTCTGCGCACGGATGCAAAAAAAGCGATTACGAATTGGCTAAAAACAAGGGCGTAAAAATAGTAGACGCAACTTGCCCATCCATACTAAAAATCCACGAAGAAGTGGAAAATTTCGCTCGCAAAGGCTATCATTTAATAATGATAGGAGATAAAAATCATAGGGAAGTAAAAGGAACTATTTCATTTAGCGAAAGCTATACTATAATAGGTCAAAACGATGAAATCGACCTACCTACTTGCTATGATAAATATCTAATCGTCGCTCAAACGACTTTTCCAAAGGAAAGGTATGATTTAATCGCAAAAAAAATCGAAAATTTGCTTATAAACCTTTCAAAAATAGTTGTAATATTAAACACTATTTGTTATACTACAATACGTAGGCAAGTAGAAGCGCACGAACTCTCAAAAAGCGCGGATTTGGTTTTAGTTGTCGGCGATAGGCAAAGCGCAAACGTTAATAGGCTCTTTGAAATCGCAAAATCGTACACTAATAACGCCTACATTATCGAAAATGTAAACGACTTAAAGTCGGTTGCAAAATACAATATCACAATGCCCACAATACTAACGGGCGCATCAACTCCCAAAGAGTTGGTTATGGAGGTTATCAACATAATGGAACAAAACATCAACACTGTTGACGTCAACGAAGTTGAAGTCAAAACCGAAGCAGTTGTTACTGCTGAACCCGAAGTAAAGACCGAAAAGAAAGAGGTCGAAATCACCACGATGGAAGAAGCTCTCAAGAAGTACGCTCCCAAATCATACCGCGAAGGCATGACCGTTAAAGCTACTATTCAATCTATCGATCCCACCGGCGTTACCGTTTTCGTAAGCCTTAATGGTAAAAACGACTCTGGCTTTATTGCTAGTGACGAAATGGAACTCGATGGAAGTTATGATATGTCTAAATATGCTATCGGCGATAATCTCCAAGCAATCATAATCCCCAAGACTGACGCTAAGCTAAAAGCCATCAACCTTTCTAAGAAAAAGTACGACGAAATCTTAGTTGCTGACGAAGCTGTTAAGGCAATTAAGGACGGCGAAGAATTCACTCTCACCATCCAAAGCGCTATCAAAGGCGGTTTGCTTGGTAAAATCGGTTCTTATTCTATCTTCGTTCCCGCTAGCCAAATCAGAATCGGCTACGTTAAGAACCTAGAAGAATACGTAGGCAAGAAGCTACGTCTCCGCATCCTTCCCCCCAAGGCAGAAGAAGGCGAAGAAACCAGAAAGGCTAACCCCAAGAGAATCGTTGCTTCCCAACGTATCATCCTTGAAGAAGAAAAGGTTGCTAAAGAAGACTCCTTCTGGAACGCAATGCAAGTTAACAATATCGTTGAAGGTAAAGTTAAGCGCTTTGCAAAGAAAGACGACAAATACTTTGGTATTTTCGTAAGCATCATGAACAAGGATTGCCTACTACACATTTCCGACCTAAGTTGGACCAAGGTAGAAGATCCCAGCACCGTTCTCGAACTCAACAAGAAGTATGAATTCGTAGTTCTTAAGGCTGACAGAGATTCCGACAAAGTTTCTCTCGGTTACAAGCAACTCCAAAAACAACCCTACGAAATCGCTGCTGAAAAATATCACGTTGGCGACGTTGTTAAGGGCAAAGTTGAAAGAATTAAGGAATTCGGCGCATTCATCAGCATCGAACCCGGTATCGACGGTCTTGTACACGTAAGTGAAATTTGCCACAAGTGGATTAGCAATGCTAACGAAGCTCTCAAGGTTGGCGACGAAGTAGAAGCAAAGATCGTTTCCTTCGAAAAGAACAAGATTACTCTTTCCATCAAGGCTCTCATCGAAGCTCCCGTAGAAGAAGTTGTAGAAGAAGTTGAAGGCGAAGAAAAAGCTAAGTCCAGCCGTACCGACCGCTTCAATAAGCGCGCTGCTAAGGCAGAAGACAAGGGCGAAGGCAAAAAGGCAAGAAAAGAAAAGGTTGAAGACGACGAACCCCATGAATACGTATCCAGCACCACCGGCGCAACCATGGCTGACCTATTCAAGGGCCTTGACCTTGCTAAGTTTGCAGACGATAACGACGCTGAATAATTAAAACTTAAATTATAAAATTAAAGACTACTCATAGAGTAGTATTTTTTTATTTTCCCTTGACTTATTAGCGCTTGTAGTGTAAAATATCTATAAACAAAAAACGCTTGTTTACACAAGCGTTTTGGCAGGGGAGACGCGAGTCGAACACGCAACCGACGGTTTTGGAGACCGTTGCTCTACCATTGAGCCACTCCCCTAAATGCAAGAATTATTATATACAAATATTTCTTCTAAGTCAATCATTATTACCAAAAAAGGAGTAATTATGAAATATAAATTAGGTTTTGTTGGAACAGGGGTCATGGCAGGCGCAATTATTGAGCGAATTATAGGCGCAAAAGACGCTCTTAACCTAGATTTAGCCAGCATTGTTGCATACGACCTTGACGAAAGCAAACTAAACAAATTCGTATCCCTTGGAATTTCTAAGGGCGCATCTGCATATGAAGTACTGGAAAATGCAGAGATAGTTATGCTCGGTGTAAAGCCACAATTCTATGCCGATATTTTGACAACTGCAACTACCATTAATGCGAAAACCATTCTTTCTATAATGGCAGGCGTAAAAATAGCTACGCTAAGGAAATATCTTGGCGAAAACGTAGGTATAGTGAGAATTATGCCCAATACTCCTTGCGTTGTAGGGAAGGGCGTTATGGCGCTTACTTTTGATAACTGCGATAGTGAAGTTGAGCGTTTTGTTCTTTCCATTTTAGAAACGTGTGGAAGAACTCTAATTATTGACGAAAGCAAGTTTGATGCTGTTACTTCCATTAGCGGAAGCGGTCCTGCATACGTTTATGCTTTTGCTGACGCTATGGTACAGGCAGGAATTAAAGGCGGTTTAACAAAAGAAGAAAGTAAACTTCTCACTCTTGCTACTTTGGAAGGAAGCGCAACGTACGCAGGAATTGCGGAATTTGAACTTGATACGTTGGTAGAAAGAGTATGCAGTAAGGGCGGTACAACCATAGAAGCAATTACCATTTTCAAAGACAAGGGACTTGCGGAAATAGTAGGCGAAGGCATTGATGCATGCCGAGAAAAATCTAAATTATTGAGCGAAAAACTATGAAAAAAGTAGAAATTTATACAGATGGAGCTTGCTCCGGTAATCCCGGTGCAGGTGGATACGCTGCAATACTAATGTACAAAGGCGCAGAAAGAATCGTTTCCGGCGGAAATCCTTCTACAACTAATAACCGTATGGAATTGACCGCTATAATCAAGGGGCTTGAAGCATTGAAAGAGCCTTGCGAAGTCTACGTTTATAGCGACTCGCAATATGCAGTAGATGCCGTCCAAAAGGGGTGGTTAACCTACTGGATGTCTCACGCTTGGCGTACAAAAGGAAAAGACGACGTAAAAAACGTTGACCTTTGGCAAAATCTAATAGACCTAATGAACACGCACCGCATAACCTTTATTAAGGTAAAGGGGCATAGCGATAACGTAAACAACAATCGTTGTGATGAAATCGCCCGCGGAGAAATTACTAAATTACAACAAATCTAAAAGAAAAGGCTCGTAATTACGAGCCTTCATTTTTAATATTTTTTAAGATGATAGTTGTTGCTCTTGTATAACACTCCGTAAATTGCAACGCCGATAGGAATATTTGATGCAATAATTATGGGAGCGTACGTCAATCCCGACTTCATATTTGCATCAAGCAGTAAACTTACGACTATGCAAACTGCGGAAATTATAATGAACGCAATAAATGAGTTAGCAAGCGCTTGATTTAACTTGAATTGCGCTCGTATGCGCTTTGTCGGATTAAGTATCCACACAAGAGTGGGAATTAGGGGAACAAGTACTCCAATTGCGCCAATAATAACGTAAGTTAGGGGATTTCCGAAAACTTTTCTTGCAATAATCATAACTAAAAGCTCGGCAAGAAGTACCAAATACGTAAGCAACGTCGCATCACGGTTAATACGATTGCTGTATATGAACTTCATATAGTAGTGATTAATCGTATTGGCCTTTTGATAGACCTTGAGCTTGAATCCGTCTTCATAAAGAGATTGCTTGACGTCACCAAAATGACGAGCTTTTGCGTTATTTTCTAACCTTTCGACTTCCGCTTGATGCGTTAGGCTTGCTTGCTCAACAGCATTAGTCATAGTAGCAGAACCAAAGAAAGCGGATAGAGCTTCTCTATAATTGATATTTTCGTTGTTTTGCTCTTGTTTTGCGTTGTTTTCTATCTCTCTGGATACGTTTTCTACGCTTGCAATTTCTTCTTCGTTATCGTCGCCAAGTAAATTACGCGGACGCGCGAACTCGCCTATACCCAAAAGTCTGCTCGCCTTTGTTTGTTGTTCCTTGACTATAAGCGCATTTTCTTCATCTTCCACACTAGGAGCAATGACGTTTTCTACCATTTGCGCGGTTTCATTAGTTGTATTTTCCGTGGGTTCAAGTTTTGTAGTAGCGGAAGAATACAATGCGTCTAACACTTCTTGCTCGGTAGGAGTAGTAATTTCTTCTTCATCTTGTTGCGCAAAGGGGAAAGTAAAATATGAGCGCTCTCTTTGCTTAGGAGCAACAACGGGCTCTTCTTTAACGTCTACTACCGGCGCAGACGCTCTAACTTCTTCCGGAATTTCTTGTTCCGTCGCAAAGGTAGCTCCTTCCGGCAAAATACCGTTTTCGGGAAGGGGTCTTCCTTCCGGAACGTGAATATATTGCGGAATATAAACGTATTTAACGATGGGCTCGGGAGTTTGAGTAGGGGCAACGGCAGATGCAACTTCTTCCGTGGCATCGTGAGCCTTAACTCTACGAGTTAAAGGACGAAGTTCGTTTGGGTCAAAGGGAGCTTCTACGGTTTTAAGGTCGATTTCTCTGTCCGAAAGGAGTTTGTTTATAATGGTCCTGGAAAACTCCCATTCCCTTTGGTCTTGCTCCAAAGTTTCTCTACCTTTGTCCGTTAGCTTGTAGTATCTTCTTCTACCACCATTAGACTCATCACCAAAGTAGGAGTCTATAAAACCTTGTTTTTCCAATCTTTTTAGGCATGAATATAGGGTGGGTTGCTTAATTTCGTAGCGACCTTCACTCAAATCCGATATGATATCCAAAATTTCGTAACCATAACGGTCTCTTTCTGCAAGAGAGTTCAAAATAATGGTATCAACGTGACCTCTGATTAATTCTGTATTAACGGTATCCATATAATTCCTTAATGAATTTCTGTACGAATAAGTCCAACTACAAGTCCTAAAATTTTGACTTCATCAAGAGCATAATACTTATCTTGCATATATTTGTTTTCCGGATGCAATCTAATTCTATTGTTTTCTAGGTAAAAACGCTTTACCGTACTCATTTCTTCACCGATAAGCGCAACTATAACTTGTCCGTTACGCGCGGTGGGTTGTTGCTTAACTATAATCTTGTCGCCGTCATTGATGCCTATATCTATCATAGAAGTGCCTTCTACTTCTAGCATAAAGGTGTTCTCATCGATGCGACTAAAAAGATTTTGCGGTAAATATACGCTTTCGTCATTATCTTCTACTGCAAGCTTAGGTATACCTGCTGTAACGGAGCCAACTAGGGGAACTCTAATCACGTCCCTGGACGTCAAACGCTTGCCGGTAACTTCTAGTCCGCGACTCTTTTGCTTGTTGATGCGGAGCTCGCCTGCGTCTTCCAATTTACGCAAATAGTAGGATGCGCTGGAAGTAGACTTTATGTCAAACTTATGGCAAATTTCTCTTATCGTAGGGGGACAACCACGCTCGTCTACGGTTTCGTAGATGTAGTTTTTAATCATCTCCATTTTTTGTTGCATTTCTGCGTTTTTGGTCATATGACAAACTCCGTCTAAATTATAATATAAATAGAATAATTAAGCAATGGCATTGACAAAAATTCTACTTACTTGATTATATTCTAGCACAATGCGACAAAAAATGCAAACAAAAGTTTGCATTTTTACACTAATTATACCGTCTTTTACTCTAATTTGAAATATTTTTTAGAAATATAATGGTTAAAGTTACGAAAATTACCTTATTTTAAATATCATCGGCATCATTTTTGCGAAGAATAACTTTGGTGGATGCCTCACGCTTGATATCTTCGTCAATAGCCGCGTAATGTTTCTTTGTAGTATTGACGTCACGATGCCCTAAAACTTCCGCAACCATATATATATCTTTGGTTTGTCTATACAAAGCGGTACCATAGGTAGAACGCAGTTTATGGGGCGATACGGACTTTAATGGATTAACTACGCCCGTATACTTCTTAACCAAATTTTCGACCGCTCTAACGGTTATACGGCGGTTTTGGAGCGATATAAATAGGGCGTTTTCTCTTTCCAAAAGGTTTGCCTTAAAAAGTCTGTTTTCGCGCCAAGAAAGGTATAATTCAAGCGCGTCTTTGACTTCGTCGGAAAAGTATAGGAGAGCAACGTTTCCGCCCTTACGGGTGACCTTGAAAGCCTTGTTATTTAGGTCTAGGTCATCTACGTTTATGCCAACCAATTCGCTAACACGAATTCCCGTACCTAAAAATAGGGTAACTATTGCGATATCACGGTCACGAGTGTGTATATTATAGCTATCTTGGAACTTTGAGCCGAATTTTTTATCGCTTTCTACGGTATCAAGCATCATTTCTACTTCATTATCGTCTAGGCGAATTATGGCTTTCTCGTGGAGCTTGGGGGTAGCAACCTTTGCGGAAACGTTTTGACTTAATTTATCCTTATTATAAAAGTACTTAAAAAGCGACCTAACTGCGCTTAGTTTTCTTGCCTTTGCCTTTTCCGCATTGCGATAGGGCTTACCCTTGAAGGAATAATAGGACAAGTAACGCAAGAAATACTCAATTTCCGTAGCGGTAACGAACTCATCAAGGTCCTTTAGCGTAATATCAACGACTTGCTTGCCGACAAAACCGCGTACCTTGTGGACGAGAAAGTCAAAAAAGATGGCTAAATCCGTTGCATAGTTGAGTTTTGTCAAAACCGAAGTAGTAGCGTCAATACCCGTAAAGTATTCGTTGCAAAAATAGGGTAGTTCTTCTAAAATTTCATTGAACTTCTCATATTTTTCTCTATTAAATTGATCGTAATATCGTTCTGTTGCCATAATAAAATAATAACATATCTATTCGTAAAACTCAATATTTTTATAAAAAAATAAATTTAAACATATAGAATAGGGGTAGTTGGCGCTAAACGGTTACACCTAAAAATAAAAAGATAAAAATCTATTGAAATTAGCGTAAAAATGTACTATATTTAAATTATAATATAAGGTAATAAGGGATAAGGAC
This sequence comes from Candidatus Stercoripulliclostridium sp., assembly GCA_045634605.1. Lineage (GTDB taxonomy): Bacteria > Bacillota > Clostridia > Christensenellales > DTU072 > Stercoripulliclostridium_A. The sequence goes on from JAZRAN010000052.1 coordinate 23,094, forward strand.
TAAATTATGGGAGCGCTGGTAATTTTTGGTTGCATGCTTATTTACTATTTGTTTGTAGGACTTTTGTGGGTGTTAAAGATTAGTTTTGCAACGCTAGTATTCGTGATAACGTTCACCTGCAAGATAATAAAAACTATATGTGAAAAAGTAGCCGATAGAATTAAAGAAAGACGTCGCAGTAACGATAGCAACAAAAATAGTCGCGCGATAAAAGTATGATGCAAAAGATAAATTATAAGGTTAAAAAAGAAAAGATAGCTGAATATAAAGACGTAATTGATATGTTAGAAGCTTTTAAGGTAAACGGAAAAACACTCATAGAACAAATAGACGTATTGGGTTTTGAAGATTAATAGATTCAAAGAAGACAGGACACATGAGCCTGT
>JAZRAN010000053.1:0-5233 GCA_045634605.1 Candidatus Stercoripulliclostridium sp.
AGAGATACGTTCTTTTCTGCAAAGTTACATATTACTATGTAGCGGTGTCCATCAAGGTTTCTTTCGTAGCAGTAAACCTTTCTGTGTTTTTCGAAGTATTCGATATATTCGCCGTCACGGATAACTTCATTACCCTTTCTAAACGCTATAAGTTCCTTATAGAAGTTCAAGATAGAGTTGGGGTTGTTTAGGTCGTGAGCAACGTTGATTTCACCTAGGTTTCTGTTAATCTTCATCCAAGGTTTGCCACTAGTAAAGCCTGCGCCGGTCTTATCTTCCCATTGCATAGGAGTTCTTGCATGGTCTCTTGCGCGCTTGCTCATTGCCCAACGTGCGATAGGCATAAGGAAGGGAGCAACCTTACCTATTATGCTAAATATTCTAGTTGCCATTATATCTATGTACTCGTCTTGTTTTAGGTCAATGTTGGTCATACCGATTTCTTGACCTTCATAGATATAAGGAGTACCACGGAGCATAAAGTAGGAAACTGCTAGCATCTTGCCTAATTCCTTTCTATATATGCCGTAGCCGTTACCATAACGAGTTATGGAGCGGGGTTGGTCGTGGTTTTCATAGTAAAGGGTATTCCAGCACTCTTTGGGTAGATTTTGCCATCCGCGTTGTACTGCTTTGAACTTGGGAAGATTGAGCTTCAAGGGGAAGAAGTTCATCCACATATCTACTTCCATAAGCTCAAAAGTGATAGCGCTATCAAGCTCGTTACGGCTTTCTGCGATAATGGAAGGAGCATCGGTAAGCTTACATCCAATAGCTTCGCCTACTATCATAGAGTCGTACTTTGACCAAGATTCACGATTTACTTGGTTGAGATATTCGTGGATGTTGGGACCTAATACAAAGTGTTCATCTCCGCACATAACGGGATTAAACTTGCCGTTAGGTAGGCCTTCTACCTTGCTTACGTAGGTTATAACGTCGCAACGGAAACCATCTACGCCGAGTTCAAACCAATAGTTACAAATATCTATAACTTCTTGTCTTACTTTGGGGTTGTCCCAATTTAGGTCGGGTTGCTTTTTGCTAAACAAGTGGAGATACCACTCGTCCGTTGCTTCATCATATTCCCATGCGGGACCTACGAAACGGCTAGACCAATTGTTGGGGGGACGCTTGCCGTTTTTACCCCTACCCTTTCTCCAAATATAGTAATCTCTATAAGGATTGTCTTTGGACTTTCTTGCTTCTTGGAACCAGAAGTGTTCGTCGGAAGTATGGTTTACAACAAGGTCCATAACAAGTTTTATTCCACGCTCGTGCATACCTTGTATCATTTCTTTCCAATCATCAAGGGTGCCGAATTCGGGATTGATATCGCGGTAATCGGAAATATCATAGCCGTTATCATCGTTGGGAGTCTTATATACGGGGGATAGCCATACAGCAGTTACGCCTAGGTCTTTTAGGTAGTCAAGTTTAGAAATGATACCACGAATATCGCCTACGCCGTCGCCGTTAGAGTCACAAAAACTTCTGGGATAGATTTGATAAAAAATTGCATCTTTGTACCAACCGGTCTTCATTGTTTTCTCCTTATTATATACGTTTATTTTTTTGTTTCTTTTTCTTCTTCTATTCGCTTGTTCAATTCTTCAATATACAAGTCTTCGTCGATAGGAAGATTTACTTCCTTGCCTAGCCAACTGGAAAGGTGTATTGCATTGGAAATAGTTAGTCCGTTTATGCCTTCTTCGCCGGGAGCAATGAGTTTTTCTCCGTTCAAAACGTGGTTTGTGAAGTTTCTCATTATTCCGCAATGTTGCTCTTTGAGATACATATAGCCTTCTCTAAGCTTACTCATCTTCTTGACGATTTTCTTGGACGGGATACTGGGCATAAACTTAGTGTTGGTTGCGTTAAATTCACTTTCGCTTACTTCCAACTCCGTGAACTCCAAGCGATTGCCTTCTATGACGAGTTTACCCTTTTCACCATCGATTTCCAGTCTATTGGTGCCGGGGAAATCGTGGGTGGACGTTACGAATAATCCCGTTGCGCCGTTAGCGTATTCCATATATGCGGTAACGTCGTTTTCTACGCTAATATCACGATTTTTACCCACTTGAGCGTAACCGCGGATGCTTACGGGCATACCGCCCAGCCATTGGAACAGGTCTAGTTGGTGGGGGCATTGGTTAATTAATACGCCACCGCCTTCGCCTTCCCAAGTACCGCGCCATCCGCCTTGGTTATAATATGCTTGCGGACGATACCAATTAGTGATAATCCAATTAATTCTCTTCAACTCGCCAACTCTTCCCGATTCAACGAGTTCTTTAGCATACTTATAAAGGGGATTTGTGCGTTGATTATACATTATGCCGAACTTTACGCCGTCTTTTGCTTTTTCTTTAGCGTATTCGTTGAGTTCCCTAATGGCTTTGGTATATACGCCCGCGGGCTTATCGATTAGCGTGTGAATATTTTTACTCAAAGCATAAGTTGCGATAATGGGGTGGTCGTAGTGGGGCGTTTCTACCATAACTGCATCACAAAGACCACTATCAATCATTTCCTTATAATCGGTAAAAACCTTTATACCCTTGGGTTCAAGTTTTTCTTTTGCCCACGCAATGCGGTTTTCCGCTGTATCGCAAACGGCGGTCAAAACTGCGTTTTTAACCAGTCCCTTGGTAAGTATCAAGGTATAAAACGAGCCTTGTTTACCAACGCCAATGATGCCGTATCTTAGTTTTTCCATATTATTTACCTGCTTCTTCTATGAATTTTTTAAGGTTATTGTATTGCATTACGAATACGTCCTTGGGGGTTATCTTTTTTAGTAAAGATACGCCGAGTTTTTTGTCTATCTTGCGGAATCCCTTATAGAAATCGGGCTTAACGAACTTTAAGAAAGGCAAGAAACCCATAACTCTTCTACCTAGAGCGTACTTTTGAGTGTGGGGCTCCATAGTCATAAAGCCTTCAAAACCGCGAGCTTCCAAATCTTTGAATATAGACTTATAATCAGTAAAGCCGAGTCCAAGGGGCATTTCTACGCCCGTTTCCGCATCGCAGTCCTTCATATGATAGTAAACGACGTATTCTTTTACCGCTTCATACGCTACGTTAGGATTACATCCTACTTGAATAAAGTTAGATGCATCGTAAATGAGCTTGAATTGCGGATGATTTATAGTTTGATATAAGTCCAAACAACGTTCATATACGTCGCCGTAGATTTCTTTTTCATTTTCGTGGAGTAAAACGACGGGGTGCCCTTCTACCACTTCCAAGAACTTGGAAAGCTTTTCTAGCACCTTATCACGATACTTTTGCGGTTCACAATTTTTGGGCATAAAGAAACTGAACATCCTTATGTACTTGCAATCCATAACTTCGCAAATCTTAACCAGTTCGGCAAGTTGATTTAATTGCTTTTCGAACCCTGCGTCATCGTTAATATCTACTTTACCGATAGGACTTCCTATGGAACTAAACTTTATGCCGTAGGCATCAAGGCGTGGCTTGACGCTCTCTACGAATTCTTCTACCGTATAATCCGCTATATTTTTACCATCAAGCATACGCGGACACATATATTTTTCGCCAAGCTCGTTTAATAATTCAATTTGCTTATCAAGTTTCAAACTGACTTCATCATAAAAGCCCGATATAGTTACTTTCATTTCTCCCTTCTCCTTAGTTGAAGTAATTATACTCCCGAATACGCACTAAATCCACCGTCAACGGGAACTACTATGCCGGTTACGAAACCGCTGAATTCATCGTCGGCTAGCCACATTAGAGTGCCTACGAGTTCGCTTAGTTCGCCGAATCTGCCCATTGGGGTATGAGATATGATTTTGTGTGAACGGGGAGTAAGTTCGCCCTTATCCGTGTAAAGAAGTCCCCTATTTTGATTTCCTACAAAGAACCCGGGCGCAATTGCGTTTACTCTTATACCTGCGCCCGCAAAGTGTACTGCAAGCCACTCGGTAAAGTTAGACACAGCGGACTTCGCTGCGGAATATGCGGGTATCTTGGTTAGCGGACGATATGCGTTCATCGATGAAATATTTATAATATTTCCACCGCCTTCAACCATACCCTTTGCAAATGCTTGAGTCGTCAACAAAATGGACGTAAAGTTAAGGTCGAAAATACGAGATATGGGCGCGTTGGGTAGGTCGAAGAAACTCACTACGCTTTCATCGGTTATATCACCTGCTTCGTAATATTCTTTGGTGGTGGTTGCGAGCGGATGATTACCGCCTGCGCCGTTGATGAGCATATTGACGGAGCCGAAATCCGCTATTACCTTTTCATAACATTCTTCTAGGCAAGCGCGGTCAAGAACGTTTGCATAATACGCGCGAGCAAAACCGCCGTTATCATTAATCTTATCCGCTACTTCTTGAGCCTTTTCCAAGTTGATATCAAGGAGAGCAACTTTTGCCCCTACTTTTGCCATTTCTATTGCAAATTCACCGCATATTGCGCCTGCAGCGCCGGTGATTACAACGTTTTTATCACTCAAATCTACGTTATAACGCTTCATATTTTCTCCTAACTACTATTTGTTTTCTTGTTTGACGGCTTCTATAAGTCCATAAAGATACATAGCTCCCAGCGCCCTATCGTACAAGCCGTATCCGGGTTTACCCGTTTCTCCCCAAATCATTCTGCCGTGGTCGGGGCGGACGTAACCGTCAAAACCTGCGTCATAGAGAGCTTTTACTATCTTGTACATATCAAGGCTACCTTTAGAAGTAAGATGGCCCGATTCTTCAAACCTTCTATATCCCGTATGCAAAATGTTGCGTAGATGCGCAAAGTGAATTCTTCCCTTTGCAATATTTATCATTTCTATAAGGTCGTTGTCTACGCTTGCGCCCCAACTGCCCGTACAGAAAGTTACGCCGTTGTACTTGCTTGGATAAAGGTCCAAAAATCTTTGTAGATTTTTCTTATCGGTTATAATTCTCGGTAAACCGAAAATTCCCCACGGCGGGTCGTCGGGGTGGATTGCCATAGTAACGTCGCACTCTTCCGCTACGGGAATTACTCTATCTAGGAAATACTTAAGGTTTTCAAAGAGTTTATCTTCGTCGATATCTTTGTATGCGTTAAGAAGTCCTACCATCTCTTCGTGAGTGTAACTTTCGTCCCAACCGGGCAAAGACAAAGTAGTCTTTAGGGGATTAAGAGCAAGTACGGTTTCTTCATCGTAAGCAAGAGCGTTTGAGCCGTCGGTCAAAGGACGCTTCAT
>JAZRAN010000054.1:0-5025 GCA_045634605.1 Candidatus Stercoripulliclostridium sp.
CCCGCATCCTTTACGATAGCGCGAAGAAGTGAGCCTTCCGTCAAAAAGTTTTGACCAAGGTTCTTTTTGAATACGAAACCGTGCTTTTTGAGAATTTCTTTTACTTCCACTTTTTACCTGCCTTTTTGAGTATAAGTTGCGTTATAGCTCGCATACTACTTGCGTACAAAAGAGAAAATCTCCGAAGTACAAAAGAGAAATAACCGCGCCCTTGTGGTGCGGTTATGGATTTTTATGATATATAAGCTCTAACCCTAAGGTCAACGCCTAGGCTTTCCGAGAGTTCCTTTGCCTTTTTTATTTCTTCTTCGCCAACTACGTCAACGAGAGAAAGTTTTACTTCCGGAATATATTCCTTTGCGTTTTTGGCAAAATTCAATAAGGAATAAAACGCCTTTTCGCCAAATTCGCTGTGGCAAATATCTTGGTATGCTTTTGCGCTTGATGCGTTCAAGGAAATAGAAAGGACGTCAACGTATCCCTTTAGCTCGCAAGCAACGTCTTTGCCGTGAATAAGGTCGCCTTGTCCATTGGTGTTAAGGCGTACTTTTTTGCCGTGTTTGTGCAAATATTCGCTAATTTCTTTTATTTCTTCCAACTTATATATCGGCTCGCCGTAACCGCAAAACACAAATTCTTGCGTGCCGTCAAAGTCTAATTTTTGGAAGGAATTGATGACTTCTTCCGTGGTCGGCTCTTTGTCTAACCACAAACTATGTTCACTGTAACTATCGTTAACTCGCACGCAAAAATCACAAGCGTTTGAACAACGATTGGTCAAATTGATGTAAATTTTTCCGTCTATCGAGTAAGAATATGCGCTCATTATATATTAAATAATCTCCTTGCATTTTGGGTGGTAACGCTCTCGACGTCTATGTCGTCGCGCCACTCTTGAATTTTATCCCTAACAAGCGTAACGTATTCGGGAAGATTGGTTTTTCCACGGTAAGGTACGGGTGTCATATAGGGGCAGTCGGTTTCGAGTAGTAACCTTTCTTTAGGACAACTCTTAACAACGTCCGCTTTACCAAAGTTTTTGAAGGTAGTAACGCCACCAAAAGATGCGTATAGCCCTAGGTCAACGAAGTCTTTTAGCAACTCCTTACTACCCGCGTAACAGTGCATAACGCCGGAGTACTCCAAAAATCTCTTGTTTTCCTTTAAGATTTCCAGAGCAAGTCCATAAGCGTCTCTAACGTGCATTACTACGGGAAGTTTTAGCGAATGAGCAAGTTCAAGTTGCTCTATAAAAACTCTCTTTTGAACGTCGCGGTCACTCAAGTCATAGTAAAAATCAAGACCGATTTCTCCTATTGCGACAACCTTTTTATCACTACTAACCCTTTCAAAATATAGGTAATCGTCCGCAGTTTGAGCCTTTGCATCGTGGGGATGTATGCCAACTACTGCGTACAAATTATCGTACTCTCTTGCTTGAGTAAGAGCAAGTTCGCTAGAAGGTCTATCGTAACCTACGTTGATAATTGCGCCTAATCCCTTTTCCTTCATCGTACCCATAATTTCGGGCGCTAAGGGACGCAACCTTTCGTCATTAAGATGAGCGTGAGTATCTATTAGCATTATGAAATGGACGCTCCGCTAGATACGATTTGTTCGGGAGTAAGTAGAACTACTTTGCCATCCTTATCGCTTGCGCAAAGGAGCATACCTTCGGAAATAGTTCCGCAAAGTTTTGCAGGAACTAGGTTGGTAACGACTACGACTAACTTACCCACCATTTCTTCGGGAGTATAGTACTTTGCGATACCGCTCAAAATCGTTCTGGTTTCTTCGCCGATTTCTACGGTAGACTTAAGCAACTTGTTGGATTTAGCAAGCTTTTCGCAAGCTATAACCTTGCCTACTTTGAGTTCTACTTTTGCAAAGGTATCTATAGTTATGGTTTCCTTTTTGGGTTCTTCGGGAGCCTTAACTTCTTCTTTTACTTCCTTAGTAGCGGTTGCTTGTTGTCTTTCTGCGTACATTGCTTCTACCTTTTCATTAATTTCTTTGTTAACTAGACGAGTAAAGAGTTTCTTTTCGCTAGGTACTACTTTGGCGCCGTTTGCGAGTAGTCCAAACTTGCCTAGGTCTTCTACCTTTCTTGCGCTTGCTCCAAATTGAGCGTATACTTCTTTTGCAAGAGTAGGCATTGCGTTTTCTATTAGGGTGGTGCCGATTACGATGGTTTCCGCAAGGTTATAAAGGACGGTCTTTAACCTATCCTTCTTTGCTTCGTCCTTAGCAAGAGCCCAAGGCATAGTTTCATCAATATACTTGTTTGCGCGCCTAAAGATATGCATAATTTCTTGCATCGCGTCCGCAATTCTATATTGGTCAACCTTTTCCGCTACCTTTTGATATGCGGAAGTTGCTACTGCTTTAAGGTCTGCGTCAACGTCTTCTTCTACACCTGCGTTTTCGATTACGCCGTCAAAATATTTTTGGCTCATAGCAACCGTACGGCTTACTAGATTACCATATACGTTAGCAAGGTCACCGTTAACGGAATCGGTTACGATATCCCAACTTATTACGCCGTCGTTATCAAAGGGCATTTGGGAAAGTAGGAAATATCTCAAGGGGTCTACGCCGTAGAATTTTACCATATCGTCAGCGTACATTACGTTGCCCCTAGACTTGCTCATCTTATCGCCGTCTTGCAGTAGCCACGGATGTCCAAATACCTTTTTGGGTAAGGGCTCGCCCATTGCCATTAGGAAGATGGGCCAATAGATAGTGTGGAATCTTACGATATCCTTACCTATAACGTGTACGTCTGCCGGCCATAGCTTTTTGTATTCATCACTTGAATTGCCGTCCGCATCGTAGCCAACGCCGGTAATGTAGTTGGTTAGAGCGTCTAGCCAAACGTATACTACGTGGTTAGGATCGAACTCAACCGGGATACCCCACTTGAAAGAAGTACGAGAAACGCATAGATCGTGCAAGCCGGGTTTTAGGAAATTGTTCATCATCTCGTTACGTCTGGAAACGGGAGTGATAAAGTCGGGATGCTCTTCATAGTACTTGATGAGAGCGTCAGCGTACTTACTCATCTTGAAGAAATATGCTTCTTCTTCGGCGAGTTTTACTTCCCTACCGCAGTCGGGGCACTTGCCGTCAACGAGTTGAGATTCCGTCCAGAAAGATTCGCAAGGAGTGCAGTACCAACCCTTGTACGAACCCTTATAAATGTCGCCTTGTTCGTAGAACTTTTTGAAGAGCTTTTGAACTTGCTTTTCGTGATATTCGTCAGTCGTACGAATAAAGTGATCGTAAGAAGTGTCCATCAAATCCCAAATAGCCTTGATGTCACCCGCTACGCCGTCTACGAAAGACTTGGGAGAAATGCCCTTGTCTTTTGCTTTTAGTTCTATCTTTTCACCGTGCTCGTCCGTTCCGGTTTGGAAGTGAACGTCATAGCCTTGCATTCTCTTAAAGCGAGCTATAAAGTCGGAAAGTACGATTTCATAGGTGTTGCCGATGTGGGGCTTGCCGGAAGTATACGCTATTGCCGTGGTGATATAAAATTTTTCTTTATTCATTTTTCGAACTCCATATCTTTTATTCCTGATAAATATTAGCATATTTATCAAACTAAGTAAACACTTTTTGTCTAAAAACATTTCTTTTGGCAACAATTTAGGTAAAGGAAGAATAATTATGAATAAGGATGCCGTTATGATTAAGCGTGGAGAAATCTATTATGCCGACCTTAGTCCAGTAGTCGGTAGCGAGCAAGGGGGAGTGCGCCCCGTCTTAATCGTGCAAAACGACGTCGGCAATCGCTATTCCCCTACCGTCATAGTCGGCGCAATAACTTCCAAGCTTGATAAGGCAAAGCTTCCAACCCACGTTGAGCTCGGCGTTTCTACCGGGCTAGAAAAAGAGAGCGTACTCCTTCTTGAGCAACTTAGGACAATAGATAAAGCGCGTCTTAAATCCCGCGTCGGCGAAATCACCGAAGGTACTATGCGGAAAGTAAATAACGCGCTTATGATTTCATTAGGATTCTTTATTTAGTTGCGGTTTTTGTATCTTAAGATACTAATCTTCGTCTATTTCCGTTCCTAACGCTTTTAGGGTTTTCTTAACGACGCCGTAGGAATAGCCCCTGGAAATAAGGTGGCGGAAGAGTTTTTCCTTGGTTTTTTCGTCTTCCAAATTTTTGCCTTTTAGGTATTTTGTCGCAAGGATTTTTGCCATTGCGCACTCGTCTTCTTCTCTCAGTTCCGAAAGCGCTACGTTCAAATCTTCTTCGCTAACGCCTTTTAGTTGCATTTCTCTTTTTAGCCTATAACTACCCTTGGAGCGAGAGCCGTTTTCTACGAAAGTCTTTGCGTACTCTTCATCATTAAGGTATCCATAGGAAGAAACTACGCCTATTGCGTACTCAACCGCATCCTTATGAAAGCCTTTGCTATAAAGTTTCTCTCTTGCTTCCTTAGTGGTACGCGCCTTTCTTGCGACCATAGCGTACAAATATTCTTTGGCGTTTTCCCTTGCGTTATCGTTCAGAAATTCTTCAAAGCGAGTCCTTTCCATCTCCCCTTCTTTTAGCGCGTAGCCGAGAGCAACGTTAACGTTAACGCCCTTTATGGTTTCGCCCCCTACGGTTATGGTATAGGACTTTTTGCCTTTCTTGATTTCTTCTATTATTACCATATATATTTAGAGAGCCTTTCGGCTCTCGTTTAATTAGTTAACTTTAACAATCCAACCGAAAGTGTCGGGATAGCGTCCGTATTGGATGCCGGTAAGTTTGTCGTAAAGGTAAGAAGTGATGGGACCCATTTCGAAGTTGTTAATCTTTACGTCTTCGCCATTGATGTTGAGTACGCCAACGGGACTGATAACAGCAGCGGTACCACTACCGAAAGCTTCGTTTAGCTTGCCTTCTTCGTTCATCTTTACGATTTCGTCTACGCTGATTCTTGCTTCTTCTACGGGCTTGCCTTCGGAGCGAAGAATTTGCAAAACGGAATCACGGGTGATGCCGGGAAGAATAGAGCCTACCAA
>JAZRAN010000055.1:0-9138 GCA_045634605.1 Candidatus Stercoripulliclostridium sp.
ATGGATGATAACGGCGTTGCAAGAGAAATGATTCTTGTAACAAGCGGTACTTTTAGCGCAATTAATGCGAACACACCTTCTACCGGCGCTTTCTATACGGCGATGGTTGAGAGCGTGGCTGAAGGAGTAGACCAAATCTTAATAGGCGAAAATACCTATTCCGTCGATTATGCAACTAACTATGCGCTTCCCAACAATACGCGATTTGATTGGAAGATAAAGCAACGTCCCATAACACTAGCTCTCAACTTGCAAGATAGTTATCTTTCTAAGATATATGATAATAACAATTCATTTACTATAAGTGCAAGGGAAGAAACTGTATCTGCGCCGGATGCAAATAATACCGTAGAAAAGATAGTAACCTATTATTTTAACGAAACAAATTATGCGGGAATATCGAATAAGATAATATATTCGTTAAGAAATATTATATACGGCGACGAAAACAGCCTGATTATTCACATTAGCGCTGCTACTACGGATACGATAGACGTAAATGCTCTTACCGTGACCATTAGTTTTGGCTCGCTTGAGGCTACCGGCGAAGGTAATAACTATATTATCGAGCAAGATATTACCGGATTAAGGTATTCGCAAGTGGAAACAGAAAAAATAATAGAACCACGCAGGGTAAAAGCAAGTTTCCTAGAAGATTTATCGCACGTCTATAATGGCAAGACTTTCGTAAAAGAAATAGCGAGCGGAGCAAACAGAACGAGTGAAGTCGGTATCATTAGTTTAATAGACCTTAAGAACGGCGGAAGCATAGCGGAACTATACGATAGCAACTATTTTGTAGGCAACTTTAACATAGGCGGTGCGGTCAATATTGGCGGTTACACTATGGATTATTCGTTTGATATCGCAACGAACGAGGGCGTACACAATTATGCTTTCGTTAATGAAAGTGGCGCAGTAATAGAAAGAGACGGCGAAGGAAACGTAACGGGTAACGTATTGAAGATTGGCGAGCATAATTACACAATCAAAGCTCGTAACCTAAAGATGGAATATCAAAATCAACTACAAAGCTTTAATGCGCAAGAATTAAAGGACGTAGTAGGTTGCGTTGATATTAAAAATAGTGATTTGACAGATATGGAATGGGACGTTGTCGGTTACGAAAGCATGACGGAAGAAGAAAAAGAGAGCGCAAGGATATCCGCATTACGCGCCCTTATTGTGATGGATGGTTTTGTGGTTGTAGTAGACGATGAACTAGTTGCGTCAAACGTAATAATCAATAGGTGGAAAGAAGAAAGATATACGGAATACAAGTATATAGTTGGCAATACCACTAAGAACGAAAACGACGAATATTTACTGGAAGTAAAGACGGATGGCACAAATTATAGAGTAAACGCGCCTACGTTGCAATTAACCTACGTAAAGGTTGCAGACGACGTATTATATACGTTTAACGTTTATACGTTCCAAGACCTAAAGGAGATGGAAAAAGACGTCAACGGACTTAATAACGCAAGAAACGTTGATGGAGTAGGCATAGCGCCAACGTACGTACAAATGAACGATATAAGCGGAATAAACGATAAAAACGGATACTCTGCAATAGGTAGAAATTCTATGGAATTTACGGGAACCTATAACGGAAACGGATATGCCATAAGCGACTTTATTCTCTATGGCGTAGGTTCTAATTACGTTGGCTTGTTTGGCAGTCTACAAAGCGCTACTGTAGAAAACCTAGATATCAGAAGAGTTAACGTAATTGGTGGAAATAATACAATATATGCAGGTGTAATTGGCGCGACGGCATACAACTCTGTTATTATGAAAGTCAACGTTTCGGCAAGCGTAACGGTAACCAATAAGACCAACGTAACGTACGTAGGATTATTTGTAGGATATGCAAGCAACACGATGTTTGCGTTGAACGGCGGAGCCGGATACGTTGTAGTAAACGGCGCAAGCGCCTACGTAGGCGGAATTACAGGAGCTCTTGTGGTCGATGGAGAAAGCGAAGTTAACTCATCTGTTGAAGGAAACGCAATATTCGCGGACGTAAAGGTCAAAGCGAGTGAAGTTTATGCAGATTATCTGGTAGGAAGAACCAGCGTTGCTACTACTGCAAACACGTACTTAAAGAGTAGCTTGCTTATTATCGACGTAAATGATGATATCGCATACGTAAAAGAAGCAAGTACGCAAGGCGTAGGATATAACTATTATGAATATGGTGGAGCAGTAGTTGCAGACCTAGAAGAAGGCGGAACCTATTATCTACGCGGAGTAAATGGCGATACAAATGGTATTTATATGGAAGAAACTGCGACGGGATACGTTGCAAGGAACGTACTAATTGACGAAGAAACTACTTCGGTTAGCGTTTATGACTTTGTTAATGGATATTATGTAATCGAAGGAATAGCGGTAAATAGCGGAGTATATGACGTTGTGTACTCGTATGAAGATAACGTCGTAACGCAAACGGCAGCAAGTGATAACTTCTATTTATACTATATGAATTCCACACCGCGTGGCATCGGTATGGAAGATGATGAAGGTGTCTATACTGCGCATGAAATCGTAATTGATAGTACTATAAGAAATCAAATTAAGATTTATGATGCGTACAATTTAACTTGGGTTGACGTATCGTTAGATGGTGATATAGGAAGCATTGAGAATGGTGTTATAACTCTACCCGTAGGTGTATATGATATCAGTTATAATTATGAAAGCGGAATAGTGGAAGTTGTAGAATCTTATGCCGATAGCGTAAGAGAAGGTTACTATGTAAAGGGCGCAAATGGACTTGGCATCGGTCGCTTTATGACTCGTGAAGGAGAAAATTACGTTCAAAGGAATCTAGTTGTAGGTAGTGCAAAAGAAGGCATTTACGTCTATGTTAAGGGTGTAGAAAATAACGAAATATACGACTATGACGACCTACAAAGCGGAACGATGGGAATGAGAGGAACTCACGGCAAGATAACGCTCCCGCAGGGAATATATGACGTAACCCTTAATATCTCGACGGGCAAGATATCAATTACTCCTAATGCTACTAACGTGGTAGGGGATGTTTTGGCGATGGTCAATGCAGACATGATGCGCTCATATATTCATCTACCGACGGGCGTATGGTCAGGGGATGGCGTGGTAGATATAACCTACTATAGACAAATTTCGTTAATGATGGCGTACGGATGGTTGAACTTCAACTTACTAGATAACGTATACGTACCTACGACGTTATCAAATGGAACGGCAGAAGACCATTATTACGGGGTCTTTACAAAGTCTATTGGAGTGGGAATATATGCGGTAACGGATATAACGTATGATTTAGTACTAGTTTCAACAGAGCAAGACGTTGTTGTACAAAGTGGGGCATGATGATTAAAACTAAAGATAAACTAACAACAATATTAATATTGATTTTTGCTTTAATGATAGGCGCGCTTTTGACTACGCCGTCAAACGTGAGCGCAAAAGCGGAAATGAACTACGTTGGTACCATAGCAATACGCAATAGCGAAGATGGGTATTTGTATGGCAATAACGATACGTTTAGGAAAGCCGATACTTTACAAGCCGTTTTTGATGACGTTGTTTCTAATACTACTAACGTTGCGAAGTTCAGTTTTGAAAACGTAACTACTTCCGAAACGTTGGTATTCAACTATGAGCGTAAGATAGTTTTGGAATCCGGCGCGCTATCTCACGTTGGAAAAAATGGACAAACGCTAATTGAGCTAGCAACAGGTGTATTGGAAATAGCAGGAGCGCAAATAAGCACGGACAACGCAAACGTTATAAAGGTGTGTGAAGGCGCGGAATTTACTCTTTCCAGTGGGTTTATAGCAATAAATGAAAGAGATTTAGGACAAACTCAACCTGTTGTTCTATATAACGATGGAAATTGTACTATTACCGGCGGTCAAGTGCTTTTTAGTAGTGAAATTGATGGAAGTTCAGGTCAAGGGATAGCTCAAACCGGCGCCAATGCAAGCCTAATAATTAAACAATCCGGAATAGGGATAACATCAATAAACGGTAAAAACGCTCTCTATTTATCGGGCGGAACTGCGGTAATAGACGGTGGTTTGTTTAACGGCAAGTTTAATGGTATAGCGCTTAACGTTAGGAATAATGCTAGCGTTACTATAAACGGTGGCGAATTTAGCAGTGACAATGCGGACAAAGTTGTAGTTTTAGAAGGTAATGCAAACTCGGTTGTAAACTATAACGGCGGTTTAATAAACGGAAAGATATGGTTTAATAGGGTGTTTGGCGGAAATGGAACGGCGCTAAAAATACTAGGAAGACGAATTTTATCTTCGGAAAACGGTAACGTCATCGTATATGCGGATGACGGCGTACTCAACGTTAACGATGCAAGACTAGGCTTTGTAGAAGGCGTCAATGGTAACTATTTGATAGGGTGGGAAGGCATCGGCGTTAAAAACCCGTTAGTTACTGATTTTGCTGACAGAGCAACCATTTTAGCAAAAACCAACAATGAATATGCAGTAAGGCTAATTGTTGGTAGTCAAACAATAGACGTTGTTGCTAGATATGGTAGCAGTATAAATGATTTAATAGATGAAACGGCTATTCCAAACGGATATAGAGTAAAAAATTGGAAGAGCTCGGGTGTCGTTGTACTAGACCCCAAGGTTACGGGTAACGATGAATTTGTTGCGGAATTGGAACTAGTTGCGCCTAGGCTTAGTCCCATTGATAATGTCATCAAGGCTTATGACGGTAAAGAAGTCGTTAGAAGCGCAAACGTAGCGGAAACGCAAGGTCTTACTTACAGTTACGTGTGGCAAAAACGTAATATCGTAAACGATTGGATAGGCGTATTGGAAAATGCCACCATAACGTTTTTAGATAGGAGCGATAGCGGTCAATATAGGTTACAAGTAAGCGTTACGGACGGCAATCTTACTGCGGTATCTTATAGTAGCGTGTTTGACGTCGAAATCAATTATGGTACGTACGTTAACGTAACGCACCAAGGATTTGACGGCATTTATGACAAAGAGATATCTCTTGCAGAATATCATTTGAATGATGGATTTAGATGGGTAGACCCTAGCGTAGTGCCTACCGTAAAGCAGAAGGAATATGATGCGATTTATTGTTTAGAGCCCGCAAATTATTATGAATTTGCATTAAAAATAATAATAGATTTAGAAAAAGCGGAGACGCCTGCGCCTATACCCCACAACGTTATCTCCAAAGGATATATTTATTCTAAGGAAAAGACGCTAAAGGATTTTCCATTTTTAGAGAAAGAATGGCGTTGGCAAAATTTGAACACGATACCGCAAGCAGGTACTCACGAATATCCGGCATATTATAACCTTGACGTGGACAACTATCTAGACTACGCAACGGAAGTTACGCTTGTTATAGAGAAGGCGGAATATACGCAAGAAGAAGCACCCGATTTGCGCATTACTATTCCATATATAAATAATTTGAACGTGGCGTACGTGATTAGCGAATATGCCTTGGAACTAGGGGACTATTCTTTTAGTGGAGAAGTGCTAAAAGAAACAAAACTTAATCAAATAAAAGAGTTTGAGTTTGACGCATATTATAATGCGGATAAAAACAACTATAACGATTTTGCTTGCAAAATTATAGTTAAGGTAACCAAAGGTATTGTTTTAGCCAACTATAATGAAGATAACGTCATAGAGTACGGCGTTTATGAGCCTAACAAAATCTTGGGTGATATACAACTATTGTCCGATTGGCGTTGGCTAGACGAAGACACGGAACTGGTTGCGGGGGAAAACACCTATACGCTAATTTATAATCCAAACAAGGATTTGTACGAAGACTACAAATTGGAAGTTTTGCTAAGGGTGGAAAGGGCGACTATCACTCACGCTACGCACAGGCAACTTACGGGAATATACTCTTTCAAGCAAACACTTTTGGACTTTACTCTTGATGCAGGTTGGACGTGGGTTAATGGGAGCGAAACGCCCGTTGTATCATCACAAAGTTATTTAGCCATATATCAACCTAATGACAATTATTATCCGTACGAAACAAGCGTAATCCTTTCGCTAGAAAGGGGAGAGATTGACGTTAGCGCAATTAAGTTTGAAGGCAAGACGGTAACTTACAATGGGCAAGACCATAATATACAATTTACCGGCGAAGTGCCTAATGGACTAAAATTTGATAGATACTCTCAAACTTCGCCATTAATCAAGGCAGGCGTATATGAATGTCGAGCCTACTTTATTCAAACGGACAAGATTAATTATAAAACGGCAAGCACTATTTTTACGGCGGTAGTAGTGGTTAATAAGGCAACTTTGGACGTTAGTGGAATTACTTTAAGAGACAAAGAATTCGTTTATACTGGAGAGCCTAAGTATTTGGAAATAGAAGGCGATTTGCCGAGTGGCGTTAGTGTTGAGTACTTTAATAATGGTAAAGTTAAAGCCGGCAAGCACGTTGTAGAAGTCGGATTCAATTTGGCGGATAGCGAAAATTATAATGCAATAGAGCCTTTGATGGCAACGCTAACTATCACAAAGGCGACCGCAAACATGTACGCGAACGAAAAATACGTTTACGCATACGATGGTAACGAACATATTCCCAATGTAATCATAGATAACAATGAGCAGACCATATCGTATGAAGTATTGGGCAATGCAAAAGAAGTAGGCGAACACGTCGTAAAGTTTTTTGCGCAAGAAAGCGCCAATTATAAATACTTGGAAAAGTTCGTAACTGTCGTAATTAATAAGACTAGCGTGGAGTGTGGCAGTTTGTATAAGGGCGAAATAACTGCGTTGATAGGGAAAGTAACAAATGTAGAAACGGGCATAGGAGATGGCGCTGAGTTGACTATGGGTGTTACGTTGCTTTCCAATGAAGAAATTACTTTTGATATTTTACTTAACGGAGAAGTTCTAGAAGGCGACTATATGGTCAACGTTCTAATCCCGGATGGGATGCGTGGCGAGCCTAAGGTCTATCTCAAAAACGGCGAAGAATACGTAGAGTTAGAAAGCATAGTGAGTGGTAACTATATCATATTTAGTACTCCAAAGTTGGGTACACACAGGATAGTGGCAACGGAAGAGTGGGATATAGTAAATGATGGCGCGCTTGAATGGTGGGGTTGGCTCCTTATATCAATATCCATAGCGATAGTGATAAGCGGAGTCGTTGTGTTTGTAATATTGTATAAGAAGGGGCTTATTCGCAAAAAGAAATAGGTCGTATGGTTTAATTGTTGAGTAGATGCTCACGGCAAATCATACGAGTAGGAAAGAATTCTCCCATTTGGATGCCAACGATTTTGGTTTCTGTGGGAGAAAAATATTCTTTAAGAATGTTTTTTGCTTTTTCTACGTCTTGGGTATCTCCGCAAAAGATGGTTGCGTGAGCGTGGAAAGGAAATCCGTTTGCGTAGTTGTTGTCGAATAATTCGTGCAAGCGCATTAAGTCGCCGTTTTCTTCCGGCTCCAAGAAAAGCACTTTATTGCCAAAGTCATTTATTCGGGCGAGATTAATTGAAAACTCAAAACTAGACTCACATACGGCTCTAATTCTTGATATGAGTTCTTCTTCCATACTGGTGGGAAAACTGCCCAAAGAGATATGGAAAGGGATGCCCATAGTTTGTGTACCAACTAGGCCGGCATCAAAAATAGCAT
Source organism: Candidatus Stercoripulliclostridium sp. (assembly GCA_045634605.1). Lineage (GTDB taxonomy): Bacteria > Bacillota > Clostridia > Christensenellales > DTU072 > Stercoripulliclostridium_A. Next base: position 7,668 of record JAZRAN010000055.1, read on the forward strand.
TTTGCCAAGATTGCAAAACAGTTTGTGTTTTCTCATCAAAAACTGCGAAAACTGTCAAAAACTTGTCTTTTTTCATACGCTTTCCTTTTTTATGTAACCTAAGTTGTTTTAACCTGATTTGCGTGGACTCTTCTGTCTAAGCTCAAATCGACTAATGAGTCAATATGCTAAATATTGGCTATAATTTTATTGTTAGTTGAATAAAATTCTATTTTGTTTATATAGAATATCATAAAATTCACGGGTGTGTCAATTTTAGTGTGGCGCTTGAAACAATTAGGCACACCATTTGGTGTGCCTAACGTGTGTTTTATATGAAGATAAACTATTTACCTTCTCTTTGGTTTAGTCTTTCTTATTCACTAACTTCCGTTGATTGTTCAATGTTATTGAACTTGGTTTTGAACAACGTATTGTTGATTGCGCGGAAAGCGGGAACAAGGAAGGGTAGGGGCTTAACGTTGCGTTTTTTCCATAGTATGAATAGTACGATGAAAAGAACGATGAGTAGGAAGAAGAAAGAGCCTAAAACGATGCCTACGATAGCGCCTGCGCTAAGACCTTCTTTTTCTGCTACAAATACGAATTCGCCCAATTTATCAGTTTCTATAACCGCATAGCCGTCTACTATTTCATAGGGCATATCGCCAAGAACAACGCCGTTTTGAACGTGAGCAAGACGGAATTCGCGACCACCTAATTGGGTAGGAATGAGCATCTTTACAACTAGGTTTCCATTGGGTTGAACGCTTGATCCATTTTGTTGAAGGTCTAGTTCGTATGAACCGATAATTTCTTCTTTCTTGGATACGTTAACGGCATCATTGGTGTTTCCTTCTTCAAACGGAGAAACTTCAAGTTGAGTGTCGGGAGCAAAGCCGTCTTCTTTTTCAATTTTTGCAACGGGCTTTCCGGTTTCTACGTCTTTAAGGTCATTTTCTACAACAACTGCCTTAATGGTAAGAGTTGCAGTCATATTGTCAATAGCGTTGTAGTTGGTAGCATCACCTGCAAAGCTTGCGGTAATGGTATAAACGCCTGCATTGGTCTTGCCGTTGTTTTCGTATGATACGGTAACACCGATAGGTAGACTGCCTTCGATGGTGATTGAATGAGCTTCGCCATTGTAAACAACGGTCTTGTTAGCCATGCTAATAACACTCATATCGTAGGTAGCCTTTCCGATGGTAAGGGTAGCAGTCATATCGGCAATAGCGTCGTAGTTGGTAGCATCGCCTGCAAAGCTTGCGGTAATGGTGTATTCGCCAACAATGGTTTGAGCATTGTTTTCGTAGGTTGCAGTAACACCGGTGGGTAGGTTAGTTGCAATAATAGAGAAAGCAGTGCCGTTGTAGGTAACGGTGCTATCTTCAAATACAACTGCGCTCATATCATAAGTTGCCTTGTTAATAGTCAAGGTAGCAGTCATATCTGCAATAGCGTTGTAGTTGTTTGCGTCACCTGCAAAGCT
>JAZRAN010000056.1:0-3302 GCA_045634605.1 Candidatus Stercoripulliclostridium sp.
AGTTTCTTGTTAGAGCTGGAAAACCCCATCTTAGGTCTTGGCGAAACGGTATTTTTGGGTATTACCGGCAATTATTTCCTAAGCGACTCCTATAAACCGCTGGATAACGAAGGAAAACGCTATAAAGTTACCCTAACTTTATCAAATGGGCATCCGGAGAACATAACATTGAAACTTGGAATTGCTGGAAATAGCGCAAAATCTACGCTTGTATTAGCATTTAGCGAGTTTAAGTTTAACGTATATAACTCCTATCACTTGACTATTGAAGACGACGTATATCAAAGAAAGGGCGCAAAGGTCCAATACGTTGCAGTAGGCGAGCCTAGTGACGATAACGTAGTTTATGGTTGGTCTTGTTCCGATGCGGGACTAAGCATAAGCGTTAAAAACGGTGGAATTTCTGCAGAAATTACCGCAAATGAAACGGGTGATTACGTTCTCTCCGTTACCGCATACGAAAAAATCATAAACGAAAGCACGGGCGAAGTTGAACGTGGCGATGAAATCTATACCATACAAAAGAATATCCACGTAGTCAGGGGCGTTCTTTCCATCGACTTCGTAAGCAGAATGGGTTCTAGCGACGGCGAAGGCCTACTCACCTTGGGCGATATGATAATTGGACAAACAGGTTATCAAAACAATTATCGTCCCGAACTAAAACTAAAAGTTCAATATGATGACAAGACTTTTGGCGGATATAACGTGGAAGATTTGGTGTTTAGTGGCTCGGATAACTCTATCGCGCGTCCGTTTGCAACCCCCGAAGCATTTAGGGTAGAAATAGGCAAAGACGGCATTTCTACCATTACTGCAAGTTGGAGTAACGGCAAGAATATGGGCGTTGATATTAAGACGAGCTTGAAGATTAGAGCCGTTAAGGGTGGCGTAATGATAGGCGCGGAAGGTAACGACCCCGTCAAAGATTACAAAGACCTAAGAAGAGCGGGAAGGGAAGGATACAAAGTAATTCTTCTAAAAGACGTTATGCTTGGTTGGTCGGGTATGACGGTAGAAGAACTAAAAGAAGAGTCCTTCACGATGCTTACCGATTATGATTGGACTTACTATAAGAACAAGACGGGAGCGCGTCCTAGCGTTAGATATTTAATAGAGTTTGCAAACGACGTATACGGAAATGGTTTCGTTGTTAATGCGGAATACTTTACTACCGCGCAAGATAGCACGGGCAGACCTTTACTATTCCAAGGACCGCTTGACTTCGTTGCAATCGACACCGCATCAGTAAAGGCGCAAGACAACATAAGTTTCCTAGTAAGAAATAACGGAGTTTTAATTAACAATATCGACCTTAAGGGATGCTCCGATTCTTACGCCATAGATGAAGAAGGTTTAGACCTAACTAAATTAAACAACGTTGGTACCGTTTTGGAAATAAGCGGTAACACAAGATTGCTCAACAGCCGTATTTCTAACGGAAGAACGGTAGTTAGAGTATATGGTGGCGAAACAACCGATGGTAATCCTATCGTAGAAAACTATAGCGACGTAAACGTAGCGGAAGAGCGCTTGACGGCTCACATAGAGAGCTGTAAGATAACGCAAGGGCGCGAATTCCTATTAAAGCTTGGCTCTAATAGAGCGGTTAAATCCAATGAATACGATAGAAGGACGGAAGAGTTTATTACCAAACAACCCACTAAAGCGGACGGCTCGGAATATAAGTTGTTCCAAGAAAGCACCAAGACGGACAAGTATTTTTATGATAATTACGTTATAACCGACGTAACGTTAAAAAATTCCGTACTTGATACTAGTGGCGTATTCGCTATTGGCATAGAAACGCACTTTAACGGAGAAATGTTGGACGGCGATTATGGTTTGGCATATTGGGATAACCTAGGCTCCAATTCGTTTGCCAGCGTTCTTCGTCTAGAAGGCGAAGTTAAACTTTACGATTGGAAGGATATGAGTTTGGTTGACAGTTCTACGCTCATAGAAACCACTAATACCGCAATGGAATTCCTAAAGTTGCAAATCGACTTAATGATAGAAAAGGTTGCATCGATTGAAGAAAACGGACAAAAGAAGTATCCCGGTATCGTAACTAGGATAGGGGACACTGGATACGTTCACGCAGGCATATGCTTCTATGGTGGAGGACACAACTATTCCTATTTGGTAACCGACAAACTAGAAACGGAAATGATGAAAAACTATAGGATTAACCTAAGCGTTCTCAAGCATAACGAAGACCCTGACAGTTTGTTCTGGAGACAAGCGCATTTGTTCCCACAAGCTGCGGGATATCAAGATTTTTCGTTCTATATGTACGATAATCAATCGCAATTTAACTATGAAAAACAACTAACTGAATTGAGTTCAGGCACAGCATATATGCTACCTATTGCGCCCGTTGAAGGCGACTCTCAACAAGGAGAATAACCTATGAAAAACAGCAAAATTTTTAAAACACTCATAGTAATATCAATTTTACTATGCGCCGTTGCAATTTTGTTTGCTTGTACTCCTGCCGATATCGGTGGTGGTAACCCTTCCGGTGGAAGTGGTACGGGTAATGGTGGTGGAGATAAGACTCCTACCGATACTACCATTACTATCACGTTTATGGATGGAGACGAAGTTATCAAAGAGTCAACTATGCCAAAGGATGCTATCGATTACGTTCCCGAAAAGGAAGGATTTGTATTCGTTGGTTGGTATCTTGACGAAGATTTGACGGAAGAAAACGAAGGCAAACCTACGGAAGACGTCAATCTTTACGCAAAGTGGGAAGTTGCAACCTTTACTGTAAGATTTTTGGATGGCGAAGGGCAACCCATCTTGGTTGACGGCAAACCTACGCAAACCGTAGAATACGGCAAGGCTGCCATAGCGCCCGAAGCTCCCGATATGCCCGGCTATGACTTTATCGGTTGGAATATGGAGTTTAATTCGGTCAAGAGCGACCTAACTATTCGCGCTCTTTACGATACCGAAAAAATGACCATCTACCTTTATAGCGAAGGCGGAGACGTCATCAAGTCGGAAGAAGTTACCGTTGGCGCAAATATTGACATTTATTATAACGAAATGTTAGTAAGCGCAACTAACGCCCTTCCCGGCGGACTTTCTCTCGTTGGTCTATACACGGATGCGGAATTAGAAAACGAATATGAAATTCCCAGTGGCGAACACGTAATGCCGGCAAAAGATATCCATCTTTATACTAAGGCTAGACTACAAGACGTAGAAGGTTTAGCCATAACTCCTTCTCGCAACAACTTCCGTTACGACTTGAACGGGCTTACTATTTCTAGTACGTTTATTAATAATAG
>JAZRAN010000057.1:0-5205 GCA_045634605.1 Candidatus Stercoripulliclostridium sp.
ATTTCTTGATGATTTTTATCAACAAATTCCAATTTATCTAACAGAATAAAACGAACCCCGACAGAAAATCTGTCGGGGTTAATTATTTATCTTCTGCATTGCAATTATGCCTTGACGAACTGTCGAGGACGCCGATCCCTACAAGAGAAATATAAACTTCCTTATGAGAAGTCCGCTTTAATCGGCTCTTTTTTTGCCATTTTTATTATATACTTTCTAAAAATTCGCTTACCGCTTGCTTATACGTATCCGGGTCTTTGAATATTCCTTGAGCGTGTCCCGCGCCATCTACTATCAATAATTGCTTTTGAGATGCGCAACTTTCATAACACGCGCTAGTCATATAATAAGGAATAAACATATCTTTAGCGCCGTGTATAAATAAAGTAGGGATTTCGCTTTCCGCTACCGCCTTAACTGCGCTATCACGGAAACTGACCTTTGCAAATCTCTTAGCAAAGTATTCCGCAACGTGAAGTATTGGGAATGGGGAAAGGTGATATATTTGCTTAATTTGATATACAAATACGTCCCAAGGCTTGCTATACGCGCTATCGCTTATTATGCCTTTTACTTCCTTGCCGAGCGCCTTGGATGCTAATAACGCGGATACCGCGCCAACGTCTATGCCGTGAATTATTATTTCGCCTTCCGCTACGAGTTCATTGACTTTATCTACCCACGCCTTAAGGTCTTCCGCTTCCTTTTTACCAAAGGTAACGTGTTTTCCACCGCTTTCCGCTTGTCCCCTATTGGTTACTACCAAAACGTTATATCCGTTTGCCATATAAAAAGGCAATATGGATGCAAAACATTGAACACCGCTTGTTAGGTATCCCGGCACACATATTATCGTTTTGTTTGCGCCGTCTACCTTATAGAATCTACCAAACAATCTTGCATCATCCACACTAGTTACGGACTCCCAAGAAAATGGAGTGCCTTTTAGCGCATTATACGCATCTTCACGGAATTCACAAAATTCGCTTAAACGTGGTCCCAATGCGCCAACGTATGGACTTTGCTCTAGCTTATCTAGACTTTCTTTCCTATGACAAAGGTCCTTGAACGTAAGATATCCGCAAAGAAAAAATACTGCGATTATTATACCGCAAGCAATTATTAAGCATCCTATTGCTAAACCTACGATTTCCGGTATAGTCATAAATTGCTCCTAATCTTCGTTTTATAGCCTAATTATAACCCTGTGTTAACTTTTTGTAAAGTATTTTATCTTGAAGATATTACTAATATATGCTATAATACTATATATTAAGTCGCCTAAGGAGATATTATGAAGCTTTACGTAATGACGGATATCCATCTTTTTTCCAAAAGAAATTGGCTCGCGGACCCATACAAATGGGAAAGAAAATCAAGCCAACTACAAATGCGCGAATCGGAAGATATCATACGCGAAGCTTTCGATATTATCCTAAAAGACCCCGATACGAATACCGTACTAATAACGGGCGACCTTACCGACAACGGCGAGATTAATTCGCACGAAGATTTGCTAAAAATTCTAGAAGAATATACCGCTAAAGGTCTTCGTATTTTGCTTACCACTTCTACCCACGATTTTGCGGAATTAAATAAGACTAAGTTTAGTAAACCCGATGAAAACAAAGGGCTGTCTTACGGCTATGATGAAAACTACGAATACAAGCGTTTTATACCTTGCGCAAAAAGAGAAGATTTGCGTGTTTGGTATGCTCCATATAGCCTTGATAACGCTATTTCCGTCCACCATGAGAGCATGTCGTACGCTTGCGACCTTGATGAAAAGCATCGCCTTATAGCCATTAACGACGACTATATAGCTAATGATAAGAACAATCAACGCGGACTATATAAAGAGCAACTGGATTGGATTCTTTGCGAAGCTAAAAAAGCAAAAGAAGAAGGCAAAACCATCGTCTGTTTTACCCACCATCCCATCCTAGTTCCAAGCCCAATATACAAACTGATAGGAGCTCGCGACGTCATAGCAGATAACGTTAATCTTGCAAATCTTCTTGCCGATTCGGGTATAAACTTCATCTTCACAGGACACTCGCATATTCACGATATAGAATACCATAAGAGTGAAAATGGTAACCTAATTTACGATATTTCTACGGGAGCGCTCGTTGGTTCACCACCGCTCATGAGAAAGGTAAACTTCCTTGAAGACGGCTCGTTGGACATAAAAACCATCAAGTTAGAAAGCCTTTCCGGGTTTGACCTAAAAGGTAAAACGCTCTCCGAATATTGCAGGGAAAGTTTCTTTGGAATGATAGAAGATATGCTAAAAGAAATGAGTGGCGATATGGTCAATTTTGCCATCTACGCTAACTCCATATCCATACGTCCTTGGACGGTATATCAATATTGGTGGATATTCAAAACAGCAGGTATATTCCTAAACAAACTAACGGTTGGTACCGTTTACAAATGGTGCAAAAAAGAAAGTCGACTTACGCCCGAAGAAATAAAACCGATTAAGAACGAAAAAGTCGTGCCTATCATACTAAAACTAGTAGAAAAACTTTATGCCGGTAATGCCGATATTAGCCCAAATAATCCGGAGTTTAGCGTAATAATGGGTACGGTTGCAATACTTGACGATATCGTCAAAACGCTTGGTCTTAACCTAAAAAACATTATAGGTTTTTCATCGGTAAAAGAAATCGTGGAGCCACTGGTATTCAATAACGGAATAGACGATTACAATGCAATTTTATCACCCCATACGGCGCCCACCAACAAAGAAGAACTGCCTGCTTTTACGTCAAACAAAGGCGTTGGCATAATCATTTCATTGATATTAGGCGTCTTAATCGCTCTCCCCATACTACTTCCGAGTGGCATTATTCTCGCTTTACTAATATTACTTCGCGGTAAATTTAATCCTTATAAAGACTATAAAAAAGTATTACCGCCACGAGTACAAAAATAAATCTCCATATGAAATTTATAAAACGCCGTAAATTACGGCGTTTCTTCTTATTTTATAGTTATAAAATAACTTGACTATCACGATTAACTGCTCTATAATATATGTATGCGTGCGCTTGCACGCGCAATAATTAAATTAACGAATTTACTAACGGAGGTTTTTCAATGAGCAGAAAAATGACTATTGATGGTAATACCGCTGCATCGTACGTTGCTTATGCGTTTAGTGAAGTAGCTGCTATTTACCCCATCACCCCTTCTTCGCCCATGGCAGAAGTTGCTGACGAATGGTCAGCACAAGGCGTTAAGAACATGTTTGGTCAACCCCTAAAGCTTGCTGAGCTTCAATCTGAAGCTGGCGCAGCCGGCGCAGTCCACGGCGCTCTTTGTGCTGGTGCTCTCACCACCACTTATACCGCTTCCCAAGGTTTGCTCCTCATGATTCCTAACATGTACAAAATCGCTGGCGAACTTATGCCTTGCGTATTCCACGTTTCCGCTAGAGCACTCGCAGCTCACGCGCTAAACATCTTCGGCGATCACGCTGACGTTATGGCTTGCCGTCAAACCGGTTTCGCTATGCTTTCTTCTAACAGCGTTCAAGAAGCACAAGACCTCGCTCTAGTTGCCCACCTTGCAACCCTAGAATCCAAAGTTCCCTTCCTACACTTCTTCGACGGCTTCCGTACTTCTCACGAAGTAAGCAAGATTGACGCTATCGAATACGAAGATATGAAGGCTCTTGTTGATATGAAATATATCGACGAATTCCGCGCTCGCGCTCTTAACCCCGAACACCCCATCCAAAACGGTACCGCGCAAAACGCAGATATCTACTTCCAAAACAGAGAAGCATGTAACAAATACTACGAAGCAGTTCCCGCTATCGTTACCAAGTATATGGAAAAGGTTAGCGCTCTCACCGGCAGAAGCTACCACCTATTCGATTACGTTGGCGCAGAAGACGCAGAAAAGGTTATCGTTATGATGGGCTCCGGCGCAGAAGCTGCTGAAGAAACCGTAAATTACCTAACCGCTAAGGGACAAAAAGTTGGTCTACTCAAAGTAAGACTATATCGCCCCTTCGACACCGCTGCATTTGCTGCTGCTATCCCCCAAACCGCTAAGTTCATCACCGTTCTTGACAGAACCAAGGAAGCAGGTTCCATCGGCGAACCCCTTTATCTCGACGTTGTTGCTGCTCTCAAGGGCAAGACCGACGCAGTTATCCTTGGCGGAAGATACGGCCTTGGTTCAAAGGAATTCAACCCCACCATGGTTAACGCTATCTACAAGAACATGGGTGGCGCAAACAAGACCGGCTTTAGCGTAGGTATCGTAGACGATATTACCGGTAACTATCTACCCCTTGACGAATTCGTAAACGCTGCTCCCGCTGGCGCTATCTCTTGCAAGTTCTATGGTCTTGGTTCCGACGGTACCGTTGGCGCTAACAAGAACAGCATCAAGATTATCGGCGGACACACCGATAAGTACGCTCAAGGTTACTTCGTATACGACAGTAAGAAATCCGGTGGTATCACCATTTCTCACCTTCGTTTCGGCGACACCCCCATCAAGAGCTCTTACCTAATCGACAGCGCAGACTTCGTTGCTTGCCATACTCCTTCTTACCTATATCGTTACGATATGCTCGATGGTATTAAAGAAGGCGGTACCTTCCTACTTAACTCTATCTGGGAACCCGAAGAAATGGACAAAGAACTTCCCGCTCAAGTTAAGAACGCTATCGCAACCAAGAAACTAAAGTTCTACACCATCGATGGTAACAAAGTTATCTCCGCTATCGGCGCAACCAGAGGTCTTAACACCGTTATGCAAGCTGCATTCTTCAAGCTCGCAGAAGTTATCCCCTATGCTGATGCAGAAAAATACATGAAGGAAGCTATCAAGAAGACCTACGGCAAGAAGGGCGACGCTGTTGTTAACATGAACTATGCTTGTGTTGACGGCGCTATCGCTGGCCTAAAGGAAGTTAAGTATCCCGAATCTTGGGCAACTTGCACCGACGGCGCAGCTATGGTAGAACCCGCTGACGATAAGTACTTCCGCGAAGTTGTTAACCCCATCCTAAAGCAAGAAGGCGACAAGCTCCCCGTTTCCGCTTTCAACGCTGACGGTTCTGTTCCCGTAGGCACCACCAAGTTCGAAAAACGTGGTACCGCAGTTAAAGTTCCCGTATGGAATATCGACAACTGTATTCAATGTAACCAATGTTCTTACGTATGTCCCCATGCCGTTATC
>JAZRAN010000058.1:0-4742 GCA_045634605.1 Candidatus Stercoripulliclostridium sp.
TATGCAAGACGTTGGACTAGGCTACATCAAACTTGGTCAACCGTCGACAACTTTGAGCGGTGGCGAAGCGCAAAGAGTAAAGCTGGCAACGGAACTTTCCAAACGTAACACGGGTAAGACGATTTATATCTTGGACGAGCCGACTACCGGACTCCATATGTACGACGTAGAAAAGTTAATTTCTATTCTGGACAGGCTTGCCGACAACGGAAATACGATTATAGTTATAGAGCATAATATGGACGTAATAAAGGTTGCCGACCACATTATAGACCTAGGACCGAACGGCGGTGACGAAGGCGGTCAAGTCGTTGCGAGCGGTACTCCCGAAGAAGTTGCGATGGTAGAAGAAAGCAAGACGGGTAAATTCCTAAAAGAGATTTTATTCAAGGAAGAAAAATAGAGATAAAGGGCGATAAATTATCGCTCTTTTTTAGTATTGATTTTACTTTTTTGCACAGCCTAATCTTATGATTACGGTTTTTATTCGTACGATTATAATTTACGTTTTTCTAGTGCTGGGTATGCGCCTTATGGGAAAGCGCACGGTGGGTGAGCTACAACCGTTTGAGTTTACCATCACTCTTGCTCTTGCCGACCTTGCTTGTATGCCGATGCAGGATATTTCGGTACCATTACTTTATGGTTTGGTTCCCTTGTTCGTAATGTTTCTTTTACATTACTTTATTACGCTCCTTGCCGGCAAGTCGATAAAATTTAGGAGATTTATTAACGGTAAACCCGTAATTGTCATTAATGAAGACGGCATAGATTATAAGACGCTCAACAGTCTTAACGTCAACGTAAACGACCTTTTGGAAGGACTTAGGGCGCAACAATTTTTTTCTCCCGAGCAAGTAAAATACGCCGTATATGAAACGGGTGGAAATCTCTCCATTTTAGAGCGCGCGGATGCGGTAGAGCCTAGCGGTATCCCTGTTACTCTCATAGTAGAAGGTAAGGTTATGGACGTTAATTTTGAGTATTCGTCACTAACGAAAGAAGACGCCTTAACGCTACTAAAAAGTAAAGGGCTTGTGGTCAAAGACGTTCTTTTGATGCTTGTGGACGGAACCAGAGTTTACGTGCAACCAAAGAATAAAAAGTACTTTATCGTGGAGTGGGGTGATAGTAATGACGCGTAAAAGATTAGGGGTAGCAATTTGCGTGCTTGTGGTGATGATAGGTCTAGGCGTTTTGGAACAAGTGTTGATTGCTAAAACCTTTGCGGAATTTGAAGAAAGACTAAATGCGTTTATCGTGGAAGAAGACGAAGAATACGATTACGATGCAATTGTGGAAACGCAAAAATGGTGGGAGAAAAAAGCTAAGTATTTGGAATTGTTTTTGCCACACGTTCAAATAGTGGAAATAACCATAACCTATGGCGAATTGGTTGGCGCGGTAGGGGCGGAAGACCACGATAGCGCGCAAGCGCTACTAAATCGCATCAAAAGTACGGTAGAGTCGTTTTATAATAATTATAGCGTGCGAATAGGCAACGTTGTTTAGATGGATAAAGAAAAAAGGGGCTACTGCCCCTTTAATCGTTTTATTGAAGTTTTACAACTGCAAGGCCGGAACTGATTACTTCAATTGCGTTTTCGCCTTGATTTACTATTGTCAAAGCAGTTCCTTCCGCTACGGTTAAGATGATGGTTTTACCCAGTAGCATAGGCTCGTTGGACTCGGTAGTTACGGACACGGTTTCCGTTCCTATAGGAGTGCCGTTTACGGCTAGCGTGGTGGCGATATTTCTACCCGTTATCGTCGTTCCATTAACAGTATACGATATTAAATAGGTGCCTGCGGGTACGCTTACCGCATTTCCGCTTACGCTCATTACCGTAGGAGTGGTGCTTTGGGAAAGGGCAATGGGAATTACGCTTCCCGTGGTAACGGTACTTGCGCCACCGTAAGCGTATATGCCGTCGTTATATCCGGGCGCGCCTTGTGGACCGGTTGCGCCGGTTGCTCCCGTTGCGCCGGTGGGACCGATTTCGCCTTGGGGGCCTTGGGGACCGGTAAGACCGATAGGACCTTGCTCTCCTTGGGGGCCTTGGGGACCTGTTGCGCCCGTTGCGCCCGTTTCTCCTTGTGGACCTTGGGGACCGATGGGACCTTGCGGGCCGATAGGTCCTTGCGCTCCCGTTGCTCCTACGGGGCCGACTGCGCCTTGGGGGCCTTGCGCTCCCGTTGCGCCCGTGAGTCCGATAGGGCCTTGTTCACCTTGTGGTCCCGTTGCTCCTACCGGGCCTTGCGGACCGATAGGTCCTTGTGGGCCTTGTGGACCGCGCGGACCACGACAACAGGGGGTGGATGTGGGCTCCGGACATAAAGAGCGCCCGAAACAAGATTGCGGGCGTCGTTGGTTGAATTGGTTAAAATTGTTGTTACAGCAACTCATAAAATCTCCTTTACACTACCATACTATGCAAAGGAAAAGAATAGGTTGCTAGTTTTCTTTTGTATCTTCCGTTTCTTCGGTTTTCGGCTCTTCCGTTATAGATTTTACGGCTTTTTTGCCCGCTATATCCCATTTATCAAATACGAATTTTTTGAGCGGAACGTAAAGAACGTAGGTAATTACTATATTGATTGCAATATTTATTGCTTGGAAGGGCGCTCTGCCGACAAGATATATTAGGAATGACTTTTTACCTTTTGCGTAGAAAAACCAAAGTCCAAAAGTGTTTAGTCCTAGCGTGCATACTATAAAAATAAACACGTAAGCGAGAATTATTTTTATATAGACGTTTAACTTTGGGATTTTGAATGCGAGTCCGGAAAGTACTCCTATAAGTCCGCTTGCTACCATAATAAATGGATTAAAGGGGCCTTTTGGGGCAATAAGGCAACCGATTAAGTCGCCGAGTAGCCCTACGATGCCACCCGAAATCGGACCGAAGAAAATGCCCGCAAGGGAACATACAACGTAGTTGAAAGAAATGGAGTTTGCTCCGCTATTGACGGTTACGGTAAAGCAGTTTGTAATTACCGCAATAGCCGTCATTACGCCCAAATAGGCGATGCGCTTGGGGGAAAAGTAAGTTTTTACCTTAGTGTTCATAACGTTCTCCTTGCAGATAGGACAACCGATACAAAAGGTTTGCAACGGACGCGACACGTCATCGCAGAAGTTTCTTTCGTCCACAAACGACATCCCATTTTGTGGCACTTAACGCAACGTGTCTACTCTGCAAAAATTATTATATCATAAGGAAAAACGTATTGCAATAAGTAATTATCAAACGGTGGATTTTTTACGTTTTATAAGTAATTTTAGGTCGAAAATGCCGAGCAGATAGGCTACCGCAAAGTATAAGGCAAAGGAAAAAACCGACGAGAATATTAGCGCGAAAACGTCGTTTATTCTTGCCGTAAGTTCGTTTAGCAGGTGCGCGATAATTGAGCAAGAAAGCGTAAGTATCGTAACTGAAAGTAGTGATTTAGGTATCCCTAAACTACGCTTTACTTGTTTTCTTAGGAAATAGGAATTGCCTAGAACGACAACCAAAGTGAATATTAGTTCGCTTACGATTATGCCATCAAGTCCAAGGTACTTTGGGGTAATCACGCTTGATATTAGCATTAGAGTACCGCCGACGAGATAGGTTAGGAAGTTTTCTTTTTCCTTCCCAACCGAATTCATACTGCTTGCAAGAAGGTGGTTTATAGGGCTAAGAAGAAGGAGCACGCTTGCTTTTTCCAAGTAGACTCCGGACGGAGTATCGTTGTATAGTAAGGCGGTTAATTCTCTACCTAGGGCAAGGTAGACTACCATAAATCCACCGCTTACTACAAGGGACGCGGTTATGCCGGAAGATATTTGTTTACGCAAACTTTCCATATCGGCTTTTGCGTTTGACTCGCTCATTTCCGGGATAAGAACTATTGCTAGGGAACTTATTAGGGCGTTTGGGGCAAAAAGCAAAGGATTAGCCATACCGGAAACTCTGCCTACGCTAGCGGTTGCGTCCGCAGTGGTCATACCGCTTGCAATAAGCGCGCTTGGGACGATTAGGGTGACGGCAACGCCTACGAGCGAACCGAATATTTTCATAATCGTAAGCGGTGTAGCGGGCTTTAAGACGTCTTTGAATGAGCCTGCGATTATGAATTTCCCACCGCGTCTTAGGAAAACGAAGATTATGAGAGCCATAACCAAAATATCGCTTATGAGAAATGCAAGAGCAACCCCCGTTTCTCCACTCGTACCGCTTATAATTCCGCTAACGAAAAGGAAGGTTAAAATAATGCGAAGTATTTCTTCCATAAACTCGCTTAGACTAAAGTCTAAAAATAGCTTATTTCCCCAAAACCATCCGCGGATGATGATATAAAAAGTCGTGGAAACGAGAGCGGGGAGCATTATTTTTAGAATGGGAATTGCGCGCTTGTCGGGAATAAGAAAAGTGGCGTGGGGAAGTATCAAATACGCTACGATTAGGCAAATTAGACTTGCGCCCAATCCGAGCGTGAGAGAAGTGCTTAGAAGTTTTAGTCCTTTATCTCCGCCTTCCGTTGCGTTGGATTCGGCTATTTTTCTTGATAGCACCGTAGAAATTCCGCCCGTAGAGAATGCGATAAAGAGAAAGAATACGGTTATTGCCGTTTGATACAAGCCGAGCGACTCTGCGCCGAGAGTGCGGGAAAGGTAGATTTTAAAAAGGAAGGCAAGCGTTCTCGTAAGCACGCTAAAACCCGTTACCGTGGCGATAGATTTAAGTAGACTCGTTTTG
>JAZRAN010000059.1:0-1701 GCA_045634605.1 Candidatus Stercoripulliclostridium sp.
GGCAACTACTTCCGGATAAGCTACGTCGTACGTCTTGCCTATTATTTGCTTAACGAGCTCAGGACCGCCTTCGCCTACAGCCATAGTACCGAATGCTCCATATCTGGTATGAGAGTCGGAACCAAGTATCATTTTACCGCAACCGGCAAAATTCTCGCGCATATAGGTATGTATAACTGCGTAATGTGGTGGAACGAAAATACCGCCGTATTTTTTAGCAGCGGATAGACCAAACATATGGTCGTCTTCGTTTATGGTACCGCCAACAGCGCAAAGGCTATTGTGGCAGTTGGTCAAAACGTAAGGAATGGGGAATTTCTCCAAACCTATTGCTTTAGCAGTTTGGATAATTCCTACGTAAGTAATGTCATGGGAAGCGATGGCATCAAACTTGACGTTGACGGTTTTACCTTTTTCGGTTACGCCTGCTTGGTTGTGCGCGTCAATAATGGAATATGCCATAGTCTTCTTATAACCTTCGTTAGAAGAAGCAACGACAAACTTGCCGTCAACGTAATTAAATCCTTGTGAAAAAGTTTTAATCATCAGTATACTCCTAGTTAAATAGTTATCTTTAATTATACTACTACAAGTAGTATAACGCAAGCCATATACGATGATTAAAAAATTAAATGACTAAAAAACTATGCTTTTTTAGGTAATAGTTGGAAAATAGATTTAACGTTTTCGTTAAATTCTTTAGTTATGCACTCAATAACTATCTCTTCTATTGCTGCAACTACACATATTCCGCAAATAACGTACAAAGCAATATCTGCTCCGTTAATGCTTGCAAATAGTTGATAAAATAGCGGGAATAGGAAAAGAAGAATCATGCCTATTTTATTGCCGATTGTATGGAGCATTGCAAACTTTTTGAATCTTACGAGCGTAACCACAGCGCCTATTGCTCTAAACACGTAAATTGATAGAACCGCAGAGAGCATACCCCAAATCCAAACGTTGTCAACCATATACATATAGCGGAAAGTTACGAAAGAGCCGGTGATAGTCAACAATACGTCGCCGATAGTATCAAGTAAAGAGCCGAAACTAGACTCGTTTTTTATTGCTCTAGCAATAACGCCATCAAATAAGTCGCTTATTCCGCAATAACCATAAATTATATAGAAACCAATTGAAAATGGTTTAATAAATAAAATAATGATTGCTATCAAAATTCTAGAAGCAGTCAATATATTGGGAATTTGTTTGATAAAAGCGTTGTTTGCTAGTTTCTTACTCATAACTAAACGTCCTATAATTTTTTTACTATTGTAGCACAATAAAAACAAAATCGCAAATAATTAAAATATCGTAACAATAATAAAAAAATAGTCATAACTTGTAGTGAAGGCGAAAGCCTAACCTAAAAGGAGGTGCAAAATATGAACGGTTTCAACTTTGGCGGTGGCGGCTGTGATTGCATTTGCTGGATTATAATAATCCTATTGCTTTGCGGTTGCTGTGGCAAAGGCGGTGGTTGCGGATGTTGTGAAATTATCATAATAATCCTGCTTCTTTGCTGCTGTGGTTGTGGTAACAACAGGAACGACAACTGTTACGACTGCGACTAGCATACATAAAGAAAGGCTACTTCGGTAGCCTTTCTGTTTTTAATTAATTTGAGCGTTTACTTTTTCCTCATCGTTTTCTACGTATTCCACAAAGTTTTCCGCCAAATCGCATTAATCGTATAAA
>JAZRAN010000060.1:0-6019 GCA_045634605.1 Candidatus Stercoripulliclostridium sp.
TACCCACTTTACTTTCTTCGAGATGATGGGTAACTGGAGCTTGGGCGATTACTTCAAGAAAGAAAAAACCGCTTGGTCGTTTGAACTATTGACTAAGGTTTTCGGTTTTGATAAGGAAAAGATTTGCTCTACCGTTTTTGAAGGTAACGCAGCTGCTCCCCGTGATGAAGAAACGGCGTCTTATTTGAAGGAACTCGGCATCAAGGAAGAAAACATTTTCTATCTTGATAAGTCCAACAACTGGTGGGAACTCGAAGGCACCGTTGGCACTCCCTGTGGCCCTGATAACGAGTGGTTCTATCCCCGTCACGACAATCCTTGCTGTGATACTTGCGACGTAAACTGCGACTGCGGTAGATACGTAGAAATCGGCAACGACGTATATATGCAATACAAGAAGTTGGAAGGCGGAAAATATGAAGAGCTGGAAAACAAAAACGTTGATACCGGCTTTGGTTTAGATAGACTTCTCCTATTCCTAAACGGACTAGACGACGGCTACAAGACCGACCTTTTCGCAAGCGCAATCGCACACCTAGAAAGCGCATCCGGTAAGACCTACGGCGCAGTTGAAAGCGACACTAAGGCGATGAGAATTATTGCAGACCACACAAGAACTGCCGTTATGCTAATCGGCGACGTTAACGGAATTACTCCTTCCAATACCGGCGCAGGTTACATTTTGAGAAGACTTCTCCGTCGCGCAATCAGATATTGCAAGAACCTTGGAATCCCTGCAACCGAAATGTGCGAAGTTGCAAAAATCTTCATAGAAAAGATTTATGACGAAGCATATCCTTTGCTTGTTGAAAAGGAAGAATACATCCTTGACGAAATCAACAAGGAAATCAAAAAGTTTGAAGTAACGCTCGCAAGCGGTATGAAAGAATTTGATAAGATTGTTGGCGGTATGCAAAGAAAGAACGAGTTTATGTCCCTAAAAGACCCCAATTACGTTCCTGAAACCGAGATTTCCGGCAAACAAGCGTTTAGGCTATACGATACCTTCGGCTACCCCCTAGAACTCACTATCGAGCTAGCTAACGAAAGAAATCTAACCGTTGACGAAAATGGATTTAACGAAGCGTTCAAGGCTCACCAAGAACTTTCTAAGGCTCAAGCGCAAGCGGCAAAGGGCGGTATGGAAGAAAGAACTCTTGAAACCACTCACCTACATACTGCAACTCACTTGCTACTTGCGTCTCTCCGCAAGGTGCTTGCAGATGATAGCGTTATGCAAAAGGGCTCCAACATTACTTCCGAAAGACTACGCGTAGACTTCAATTTCGGTAGACCGCTTACCAAAGAAGAACTTGACGCAGTAGAAGCGGAAGTTAACGGCGCAATCCAAGCAGGCGTTGATATCGTATGCGAAGAAATGACCGTAGAAAAGGCTCGTGAGCAAGGCGCAATCGGCGTATTCGGCGACAGATACGGCGAAATCGTCAAGGTTTATACTATGGGCAAATACAGTAAAGAAATTTGTGGCGGTCCCCACGCAAACAACACTAAAGAACTCGGAACCTTTAAGATTCAAAAAGAACAAAGTTCTTCATCCGGTGTTAGACGTATTAAGGCGGTTTTGGTTAAGTAGAATTCCCTTTTACCAAACTAACGATATGATAACAACGACTCCCTAGACGCAACCGTGTAAAAGGGGGTCGTTTTTTATATAAACATTTTTGACAAAGTCAAAATTTAAGTTTATCGACTTTATTTTCCCAAGCAATTCGCTAAAAAACCGAGTTTACGTATTGCACACACGCGTATATGTGTGTTATAATAGCACTTGAAATAAAAAATTGGAGACAAGAAATATGAGTTTAATGGATTTCTTCTTCAAAAGAGAACAAAACAAGCATAGAAAGAAACTAGAAGTTATTGCCGACAAAATAGAAGCGCTGGAATCTGATTTTAGCGCCCTTTCGGATGATGAACTAAAGAATAAGACGATAGAATTCAAAGAAAGACTCGCAAATGGCGAAAAACTCGACAACCTTTTGCCCGAAGCGTTCGCAACCGTTAGAGAAGCAGGTAAGAGAGTGCTTAATATGCGCCATTACAGAGTGCAACTTATGGGCGGTATCGTACTGCATCAAGGCAGAATTGCAGAAATGCAAACCGGTGAAGGTAAGACTTTGGTTGCGACACTTCCCGCATACTTGAACGCTCTAACCGGTAACGGCGTACATATCGTTACCGTAAACGAATATCTTGCAAAGCGTGACGCCGAGTGGATGGGTAAAATATATAAGTTCCTGGGCCTAACCGTAGGTTGCGTATATCGTGAAATGAGCAAGGAAGCAAGAAAAAAGGCATATGAGTGCGACATAACCTATGCTACCAACTCGGAAATCGGCTTTGATTATCTACGCGATAATATGGAAGTTGAAAGGGTTAACAAAGTTCAAAGGGGACACGCTTTTGCTATCGTTGACGAAGTTGACTCCATTCTCATTGACGAAGCGAGAACTCCTTTGATTATCTCCGGCTCGGCAGGAAAGGTCGGCGAAGAATACGTTCAAGTTGATAGATTTGTAAAGCGCTTGCGTGAAAGCGACTATGAGATAAACGAAAAGGACAATCACGCTTTCCTAACGGAAGAAGGTATCGATAAGGCGGATAGTTATTTTAGAATGAACGAGCTTGGCGGAGAAGAACAAGCTCAACTTAGAACGCACATCAACACCGCTCTACGCGCTAACTATCTAATGCACGCAAACAAGGACTACATCGTAGAAAACGGCGAAATAGTCATAGTTGACGAGTTTACCGGACGTAAGATGATAGGTAGACGTTATTCCGAAGGCTTGCACCAAGCTATCGAAGCCAAAGAAAACGTAAAAATCAAGCGTGAAAGCGTAACGATTGCAACTATCACCTTCCAAAACTACTTCCGTATGTACAAAAAGCTTTCCGGTATGACGGGTACTGCGTTTACGGAAGAAGCGGAATTTAGGGGCATATATAACCTTGACGTAGTACAAATTCCGTCCAATAGGGAAGTCATAAGAATCGACGAGCCCGACAAGGTATACGCAAAGCGTGAAGATAAGATTACGGCGGTTATAGAAGACGTAAAGGAATGTTACGAGTATGGTCAACCCGTGCTGGTAGGTACCACGTCCGTAGAAGCAAGTGAAGAGTTAAGCGCGTATTTGCGCAAAATGGGCATTAAGCACAACGTTTTGAACGCAAAACTCCACGCAGAAGAAGCGGAAGTTATCGCTCAAGCGGGTAAGCTAAAGGCGGTTACGATTGCAACCAATATGGCAGGACGTGGAACGGATATTTTGCTGGGCGGTAATCCCGAATTTATCGCAAGATATCAAATGAAGAAGGAAGGCTTTGAGCCGGAAATCATAGAAATCGCCACTGCTTTTAACACGTTAACGGAAGAAAACGAGATAAAAGCAAGAGAAAGATACACCGAACTTCTCATAAAAGCCAAAGAAGAGTGCCAAAAGGAAAAAGAAGAAGTTTTGGAAAAGGGCGGTCTACGCGTTATAGGTACGGAACGCCACGAAGCAAGACGTATCGACAACCAATTGCGCGGTCGTTCCGGACGTCAAGGCGACAGGGGTAGCAGTTGCTTTTATATCTCTTGCGAAGACGATATAGCAAGACTATTCGGCGGAGATAGATTAAAGGCGGCGGTAGAAATGGGTGGTGGAAACATCCAAATGGGATTGCTTTCCAAGCTCATAGAGACGGCTCAAAAGCGTTGTGGAGAAAACAACTACGCGGTGCGTAAGAGAGTCTTGGAGTACGACGACGTTATGAACAAACAACGTCAACTCATCTACGCAGAGCGTAACGAAGTACTTGATGGCAAGGACGTACACGAGCAAATACTAAAGTATTTTGAGCCTATCGTTGCGGAAATCGTCTATAAGTATCTTGATGCGGAAGGCGAAGTTACCGACGAAAGAATAGAAATGTTCAACCGTGAACTGGAAGATAGAATTCTGGAAAAGGGTACCAACCTTATCACTCATCAAGTATATGAAGACAAGAGTGATGAAAAGATAGAAGAATACGTCTATGATACTCTTGTTGAGCAATATGAAAACAAGATAAAGAAGGCGGAAGCGGAAAACATTAACTTTAAGGCAACGGAAAGAAACCTACTCTTACGTCAAGTTGACTCTCATTGGATGCAACACATTGCCGCTATGGACCAATTACGTAAGGGCATAGGCCTACGCGCGCTTGCTCAACGCGACCCCGTTATAGAGTACCGCAGAGAAGGTATGGATATGTTTGACGCAATGATAGAAGATATCCAAAACGTAACGGCAGTACACCTTGCAAAGATTGATATCGATGCCGTTATAGAGAGAAAAAATCTATACATCCAAGAGATGAAGCGTCACGTAACGGTACGCAATAACGATGCTAACAAGACGGTTGGCAGAAACGACCCCTGCCCTTGTGGTAGCGGAAGAAAATATAAGAATTGTTGCGGTAAATAGTATGATAGATTTTTATGCGGAAAAGTTAAAAATCGAAGAGCTTATCGCATCCATAAATACGTCGGCGGAAGCAATCAACATAGTAGGACTGACAGATGAAATTGCTACCTTGCGCGCAAAGCAGGAAGAAGAAGGCTTTTGGCTTGACGTAGAAAAGGCAAGAATAGTTAATACGCGCCTTGCGGAAATCGAGCGCAAAGTCAATACCGTAGTCAAGTTAAAGGGCGATGCGGAAGGTTGCCTAGAGCTAATGCAAATGGCGGAAGAAATGCAAGAAGAGAGTTTTGTGGAAGAAGTTACTCTCACGCTAAAGAGTTTAGAAAAGGAAGTAGAAAAGCTCTTCTTGGAAAGCCTTATGAAAGGCAAGTACGATTCTCTTGATGCAATTCTTACCTTGCACGCAGGAGCCGGTGGTACGGAAGCGCAAGATTGGGCGGAGATGCTTTATCGTATGTATAAGCGCTACGCAGAGCGCGCCGGATACTCGGTAAGCGAAATAGACTACCAAGCGGGAGACGAAGCGGGAATTAAGAGCGTAACGTTCAAGCTTGAAGGAAACAACGCTTACGGGTTCCTAAAAGCAGAAAAAGGGGTGCATAGACTTGTTAGAATAAGTCCTTTTGACTCCAACAAAAGAAGACACACAAGCTTTGCTAGCCTAGAAGTTATGCCGGAAATAGAAACGGATGACGAAATAAAGATTAATCCCGAAGACCTAAAGATTGATACTTGTCGCTCGTCGGGCGCAGGCGGACAACACGTCAATAAGACGGAGAGCGCAGTTAGAATTACGCATATACCTACGGGCATAGTGACTTGGTGCCAAAGCGAAAGAAGCCAAGTGCAAAACAAAGAAACGGCAATGAGAATGCTTTATAGTAAACTCGTTGAACTAAAGGAAAGAGAACAAATGGAAGAGGCTCTTTCCATAAAAGGAGAAATAAAGAAGATAGAGTGGGGCTCTCAAATACGTTCCTACGTGTTCTGCCCTTATACTCTCGTTAAGGACCATCGTACGGGTTACGAAAACACCAACGTAAACGCCGTTATGGATGGAGACCTTGAAGGATTTATATACGATTATCTAATAAAATCAAACCAATAGAAAACAACTCATGGAGGCAATATATGTTAGATCTGAACTTAATCAGAAACGAAGCACAAAAGGTAGCAGAAGCTCTTGCTAAAAAGGAGAGAGTAAGGATTGTTCCGTACGGTGATCACGCTGCATATAAGCTAGGACTTACAGGCCTTCAGGTATCAAGCCTAAAATATCTCACTGACGGAGCATCTAGAGTCATCAACCTCAGCAGCAACAAGAAGATATTCTTCAATCATACATCGGAAGTAAAGATATTCGACTTCTGCAATGACACAATGCAAATGATATCATCTGCCATAAGAACACTAACAGAGGAATGCCTAGACGGGGAGAAAAAAAGAATTATACACAAACACCTCAGAACGGTCCCTGAAACGGAGTTCCTTAAGGACATTACAATTCCTCCTGCGTGGGTTGGAAAGATTATTTTAGATATATGGAA
>JAZRAN010000061.1:0-7362 GCA_045634605.1 Candidatus Stercoripulliclostridium sp.
CAAGTGCTCTTTGCCGTAGTCCTTTATAACTTCCGTGCCGGAGTAAGGCATATTGCAAATAGCCTTCCTTCCCGTGCGTTTTTCGAACTCTGCTATGACTTCCTTAGGGAATCCGTTAGGGTAAGTAGGAAGGGGAGAGTCGGAAACTACGCCGGCCATTTCCCAGTGTCCAATAGTCGTATCCTTACCGCGACTAAGCTCGCCCAGTCTTGCAAAGCTACCCTTAGGGCTAACTTCTTTTTCGCCAAGCACGCTATCGATATTAAATATACCAAGCTTTTTAAGGTTAGGTATATTGCAGTTAGGATGCGAGCTAACCACCTTAAACGTGTTAGCGTCCGCATCGCCAAAAGCAACGGCGTCGGGCAACGCGCCTATTCCAACACTATCTAAAACTATGAGAAAAACTCTCTTCATTATTCAACAATCTCCAATGCAATTTCCATCATTGCGGTAAATGAATTTTGACGCTCTTCCGCAGTCGTATTTTCTTCGGGATATATGAAAGAATCGCTTACGGTACAAATGCAAAGCGCCTTTTTGCCAAGTCTTGCGGCGTTACAATATAGAGCAAAGGACTCCATTTCTACACCCAGCACACCCATTTTTGCCCATTCCATACCGGAATTAGCATCATCATAGAAGGTGTCACTAGAAAAAATATTGCCTACCATAAAGTTGACGTCCTTCTTTTTGCACTCCGCTACGGCTTTTTCTACCAAAGAAAAGTCCGCAATAGCGCTATACGTACCGGGAAGTTTATATTGGGAAGCATAGTTACCATTAGTGCAAGCGCCCATAGCTATTATGATATCGCGCGCGTGAAGGTCTTTGTGGAAAGAGCCACAGCTACCAACACGGATTATGCTTTCTACTCCATAAAACTTAAATAGCTCATAAGAGTATATTCCGATACTAGGTTGTCCCATACCGGAAGCCATTACGGAAACTCTCTTTCCCTTATAGTAGCCGGTGTATCCGTTTACTCCCCTAACGTCGTTTACCAAAACGGCGTCTTCAAGGAAGTTTTCTGCTATAAACTTTGCGCGCTTAGGGTCGCCGGGCATTAGTACGGTTTTTGCAAAATCGCCTTCTTTAGCGGTAATATGTGGTGTTGGTATCATATATTTCTCCTATTTTGATTTAACTATTTTAACTATACGGCTAGTGCCTAGTCTGCTTGCGCCAAGAGCTATAAAGTCTTCTGCGTCTTGTATGGTGCTTATACCGCCCGCCGCCTTCATCTTTACGTTTGCGCCGATGTTTTGAGAGAATAACTTGATATCTTCTCTCGTTGCGCCCGCCTTAGAGAAACCGGTAGACGTCTTAATGTATTCTGCGCCGGACTCTGTTACAAGTTTGCACATAGTAACTTTTTCTTCGTCGGTAAGAAGGCAGGTTTCGATGATAACCTTTAGTAGTGCTCCGCCACAGGCCTTTTTGATAAGGCGCATTTCGTTCAAAACGTATTCGGTATTGCCGGCTTTTAGCTCACCGATATTGATTACCATATCGATTTCATCCGCGCCGTTTTTAACTGCGTCTTCAGTTTCAAAAACCTTGCAAGCCGTTGTATTATAGCCGTTAGGGAAGCCGATAACCGTACATATCTTAAGGTTATCGCCAACATATTCCTTTGCTCTCTTAACAAACGCAGGGGGAATACAAACGGAAGCGGTCTTATAAGTCATACCGTCGTCGCAAATTGCTTTTACGTCATCCCAGGTTGCTACTTGAGCAAGTATCGTGTGGTCACATTTTGATAAAATTACATTAATATCCATATTTTTCTCCTATCCAATAACTTTTATAATTAGTGGTTTTTCTTCTTTTTTATTGCCTATGATGGTTGCATTACGTATCTTTTCCGCAGAAACCGATATCATATCTTCTTTATTGGTATAAATAGTTGCAAGCACGTCGCCCTTTTCTACCTTATCCCCGGTTTTCTTGTTGAGCACTATACCTGCGGAGTAGTCGATTTCTTCGCCTTGTACGTTTCTTCCCGCGCCTAATACTACGCTTGCTATTCCATAAAGCTCCGTATCTACTCTTTCTACGTATCCGTCCGTGTCTGCAAGTACGTCGTAAGAATACATTGCAACGGGGAATAAACTAAAGTCTTCCGTAACCCCTGCATTTCCGCCTTGAGCCGTTATCATTTCTTGGAATTTAGCGAGAGCAACGCCGTTTTCTATGCTCTTTAGAGCAAGTTTATAACACTCTTCATAGCTACCTATTTCTGCAAGCTCCATAATATGAGCGGCTAGAATTAGGCATATCTCTTTGAAGTCGTCTTGACCTTTGCCTTTTAGCGTTTCTATGGCTTCCATAACTTCGAGAGCGTTGCCTATCGCCCTACCGAGAGGTACGTCCATATCGGTTACGAGCGCCCTTACTCGCTTGCCGGCCTTCTTACCTATTGCAACCATAGCGCTTGCAAGTTCTTCCGCGCTCTTTTCGTCCTTCATAAACGCTCCGCTACCACACTTTACGTCTAGAACGATTACGTCATCGTCCGCGCAAAGTTTTTTGCCCATTATGGAACTAACGATAAGCGGTAAGCTATCAATAGTTGCGGTTACGTCGCGTAGAGCATATAAAATCTTGTCCGCAGGAGCAAGTTCTTTGCTTTGCCCTACTATGCTTATACCCGTTTTATTGACTATTTCTATGAACTTTTCTTCATCAACGTCAACGCTAAAACCGGGTATGGAAAGTAGCTTATCAATGGTGCCACCCGTATGTCCCAGTCCACGTCCGCTCATCTTTGCAACTTTTAGCCCATAAGATGCAACTATTGGACAAACGACCAAAGAAGTCTTGTCGCCTACTCCGCCGGTAGAGTGCTTATCTACGCGCAAGCCTTGTACCCTAGAAAAATCCAATTTTGCTCCGCTGTCGCGTATTGCAAAGGTAAGGTCGCAAGTTTCTCTTGCGCTCATTCCATTAAAGTACACCGCCATTAAAAATGCGGACGTTTGATAATCCGGGATACTGCCATCCACTGCTCCCGAAATCATAAAATTGATTTCTTGAGTAGTTAGCTCTCCACCATCTCTTTTTTTCTTTATAATATCGAAAGTTCTCATACTACTATTTTATATCATTATTGACTATTAGTCAATACCCGTTATTTCCAATAAGTCAAAATTCGCCCCACGAAAATGTTTATTTCCCACAAAAACATTTTTTGTACAAAATTCGACATATTTTTGTAAAAAATTATTTATTTGTTTTCGCTATATTATTGCAAAATTCCGTAAACCTTGCTATAATTACAACAATAAATGAAAAAACGCTTTCGTACGATGCATTTTTTTGAGTCACCAAAGAATTTTGATGATAAATTCCCACAAAACCAATAGGTTTTGTTAATTATCACGCGCTCGTTAAAGGAGGAGTATTTCATATGTTAAAATTGTCGTGCCTATCAGTCGGCATCCCGGAAGAACTTTTGGTACAACTAAAGTCCTGTCGCCCGTTTGAGCTTTCTTTCACAGCATCCGCAAAAGACGTTGCGGAAGGTGAAATCCTGCTTGAAAAACTAATAGTACAAGTCGTTCTCATTTTCTCACCAAAGAAAAACGAGTCTACTATAAGGTTTATAGAGCATGCAAAATCTTTGCCATCAAGACCGATAGTCGCGGTAATATCCGAATCAACTTCGCTTTTTGAAAACTACGCGCACCTATCGCTTTCTACCACCGAGCAAGCGCCCGATATGGCCACTAAAATACTAAATATGCCACTAGAGCGCAAAAATACGGTCGAAATCAACGTCAACAAAGAGAAAATCCTAGATGAAAGACTTGCAAATATCTTTATTTCCGCAGGTATTCCACCACACATCAAAGGCTATCAATTCTTGCGAGAGGCAGTAAAGCAAGCCGTCATCGACCCAAGTATGATAAACAACATAACCAAAATGCTTTATCCCGCAGTCGCCGAAAGATTTAATACCAGCCCGAGCAAAGTTGAGCGCGCCATAAGACACGCAATAGAAGTTGCTTGGTCACGCGGTAAAATCGAAAATATAAACAATATTTACGGCATAAAAATCTTTTCTCGCGGAGACAAACCCACCAACGGCGAATTGATAGCGCTCGTTAGTGATAAAATACTCATTGAGTGTAGTTGAAAAAAGAAAGCGGAAGGCTCGCCCTTCCGCTTTTTTATTATTTGTTTAGCGCCACTTCTTCTGCATATCTTACGGTTTCCATAGCGTCTTTGCAATACCTATCCGCCCCTATCTTTTCCGCGTATTCCTTCGTCATCACAGCGCCACCTACCGCTATTTTACACCACGGAGTTTCTTTTCTTAGGAGCTTTATCGTTTCTTCCATGCTTTGCACGGTAGTAGTCATCAACGCGCTTAGTCCGCATATCTCGGCGTGAGTTTCCTTTACCTCATTAACTATCGTATTTGGCGCAACGTCTTTCCCTAGGTCAATAACGTTAAATCCATAATTTTCAAGCAATAACTTTACTATATTTTTGCCTATATCGTGTATATCACCCTTGACGGTTGCAAGTACAAAGTCCCCCTTACTTGCTTGCCCCTTAGGCATAGCTTGCTTTATGCGCTCAAACGCCGACTTGCTCGCATCTGCGCTCATAAGCAGTCCGGGTAGATATACCCTGCCTTTTTCATATCCGACGCCAACTTCATCAAGCGCAGGGATGATTTCACTATCAATAATTTCCAGCGGAGTCTTTTCTTGTAGCCATTTTTCTACTTCTATGATTGCGCCGTCTTTCAATCCTTTGATGATTGCGTTTTTTAGCGGGCTATCCCCCACTATCGTGGATTTGTCTTGCGTCTTAACGTTGCTCGTTTCCGTAAGTTTAGGGAGCGCCGTCGCAAAAGCAATATAACGCTCAAAATTTTCATCGTTACCGGTTAAGGCGTTAAATGCGCGATATGCTTTCATCATTTCGTTTGAGCAAGGATTTATAATGCCTAGAGATAATCCTTCTCTCAAAGCAAGAGCAAAGAAGGTTGCATTTATGATATCTCTTTCCGGCAATCCAAATGAAACGTTAGATACGCCAAGAGAAGTTTTTATTCCCGTTTTCGCAAGCATACCGACGGCTTTTAGCGTTTCCTTTCCTGCGTTTTTATCTGCGCTTATAGTGAGCGCAAGCGGGTCGACCACAATATCTTTTTCCGCTATTCCATACTCTTTAGCCTTGTCAATTATCTTTAACGCAATAGCAACTCTGTCTTCCGCCCTTTCCGGTATGCCGTTTTCATCAAGAGTGAGCGCAACGACTACTCCGCCATACTTTTTAACAAGGGGGAGTACTGCGCTCATACTTTCTTCTTTGCCGTTGACCGAATTGATTAGCGCCTTACCATTATATACCCTAAGCGCTTCTTCCATTGCTTGCGGGTTGGAAGTGTCTATTTGTAAGGGTAGCGTTACAACGGACTGCAACGTTTCTACGGTGCGCTTGAGCGTTATAACTTCGTCTACGTCCGGTATGCCCACGTTAACGTCAAGAATATGAGCGCCCTTTTCTTCCTGAGAAATTCCTTCTTTTAGCGCGTATTCTTTATCTCCGGTTTGGAGCGCTTGGCGGAAAAGTTTTTTACCCGTAGGATTAATTCTTTCCCCCACTATAAGCGGAGTCTTTCCTATCTCCACACACTTTGCGTAAGAAGTAACGAGCGTTTCGCATTTTTCGGTTATTTCCTTAGCGTCAATTCCCTTAGTCGCTTCATAAAGCGCCTTTACGTACTCGGGAGTCGTGCCACAACAACCACCTGCAACCCTTACTCCTTCTTCCATTAGAGCCTTACACTCGGTAGCGAACTTTTCTGCGCTAATGTCGTAAACAGTTTCCCCATTCACGACTTTAGGTAGCCCGGCATTAGGTTTTAGTAAAACGGGAACACTCGCGTATTTTAGGTATTCCCTACAAATTGGAGCAAGCATCTCGGGACCAAAAGAGCAGTTTACGCCTATTGCATCCGCGCCCATTCCTTCTAGGAGCGCAACCATACTCTTTGGGGTAGCGCCGGTAAGAAGCGCGCCGTTTTCACTATATGCATTAGAAACAAAAACGGGTAAGTCCGTCGTTTCCTTTACCGCAAGTAACGCTGCCTTTGTTTCATAGGAGTCGCTCATTGTTTCTATCAAAACAAGGTCTACTCCGTATCTTACGCCTATTTCTATAGTCTTCTTAAAAACTTCTACTGCGCTTTCAAACGACAGATCGCCATAAGGGGCAAGCATCCTACCCGTAGGGCCTATATCCAGCGCTATCCACTTGTGACTTCCGCCTGCGCTTTCTTCCCTTGCTCGCTTTGCGTTTGCTATTGCGCTACCGATAATTTCTTCCAACTCGTCCAAAGAAAACTTCAAAATATTTGCGCCAAAAGTGTTGGTAGAAACCACGTTACTACCACTTTCATAATAACTCTTGTGTATGCTCGTTATAATATCGGGATGAGTGACGTTCCACCTTTCGGGAAGTTCTCCACGCTTTAATCCGCTAGCGTGAAGTAGCGTTCCCATACCGCCGTCAAGATAAATTACGTTATTCTTCAAATACGTTAATAAATCCATATTATCTCCTATATTCGCACTCCTTATCGCAAGGCCAACATCCGCAATTTAAGTCCAATCCTTTTTCATCGGTTAGCCCCACTATTGCAGTAACCGACTTTGAAGGGGACATTAGCATACTTTCCGTAAGAGTTACTCCCAAAAGCTTGCTTACGTCCAGGCTCTCAAAGAACAATTTTTGATTTTCTATACCGAAATCACCATATCCGGGGCTAAATCTAGGTCGCAAACTTTTGTTTTCTTTTTGAACTTCTTCCGCCAAAAATGAGCAAAAGGCATCCGCCAAGCTTTCTACTCTTTCCACCCCTATTGCGTGCATTATAAGGCTTCTCAATGGGTCAATCAACTTATATTTTTCTATAAGGCGGTCTAAGTTAAAGCCTATGCTACACGCAAAAAGTACGACTTCTTTTACTCCACTCAAATTTTTAGCAAGGGCTTTTGACTTTATTTTTTTACCCATTATCTCAACGCAGTTATCGCTAGTTTTACAATTTGAGCGAAGATAACAAGCCTTATATACAAAACCCTTTTCCGCTTCCAAAAAGCACTCTTTTATGAGCGCTTCTATTTTTTCATCCCGTTCATTTTGCCTTAGATACCTTAGCGTTTCCGCAAGGCTAAAAGCGGGACAATCAAAAACCTTAACGAGCGGAATAAACATATTAACCCAGAATGTCCTTTAAGTTTTCCATTATCTTTCTTGCAACTTCGGGTTTATTCATAGAGTAAACGTGCACGTTTTTTATGCCGTTTGCAAACAAATCTATTATTTGGTCGGTTGCAT
>JAZRAN010000062.1:0-3538 GCA_045634605.1 Candidatus Stercoripulliclostridium sp.
ATGAAGTTCCCGTAGACTTTGGCGACAAGTTACACGATCCTGCTTTGAAGAATCCCACCTTTGGTAAGCTCGTATACGATGGCGAAAAGCTATACTACGTCGGATACGAATATGATTTGGAAACCGGCAAGATTAGTGAAATTCGCTCTGGTCTTTCTATGGTAGAACAAATTGCCATAATCGGTGGAGTGGCGGTTGTATCAGGCGCTCTTGCTATCATTATGGCAAAAGTTTCTAAGGGTAAGAAGAAATAATGCAAAACGTAAAAACTCTCGGGATGCGCGACGTAAAGCGCATCCTGGGGGAAAGAAAAGAGAATTCCCACAAGGGTGACTTTGGATACGTTGGGCTCGTAGGTGGTTCGCCGGAGTATAGTGGCGCAATCAAGTTAGCGAGCCTTTCTTGTTGCTCGCTCAGAGTCGGCGTAGGGGTCAGTAAGATTATCGTACCACGTTCTTTGATGGGCGCGGTAATGCCTTTCGTCTTGGAGTCGACGCTATATGGACTACCGGAAAGGGATGGTTACGTAAAGTACGAAGAAAGCGCCTTTAACGAAGCGTTCAAAGGGCTAAAAGCCGTTGCTTTCGGTATGGGACTTGGACAAAAAGGCGACAATCTTCTTTACCTAGAAAAGTTACTTTCTCTCCCCATAAAACTCATAATAGACGCAGATGGACTAAACACTCTCGCAAAGCATAAAGAATTACTTATGAGTAAGAAGGCAAGCGTAATATTAACTCCGCACATAGGCGAATTCAGTAGGCTTTCCGGACTAAGTAAGGAAGAAATACTAGTTGCGCCGGATAAGGTAGCAAAAGACTTTGCAAAAGAGTACGGAGTAACGCTAATACTCAAAGACGCAACGAGCATAATCACGGATGGAGAAAGAGTGTTTAGGAACACTCGGGGTACGGTCGGTATGGCAACCGCAGGGAGCGGTGACGTGCTTTCGGGAATCCTAGTAGGACTTTCGGGATACCTTAACTCTACGTTAGATATTGCTTGCGCAGGCGCGTTCATAAACGGCCTTAGTGGGGAAATGGCGCTGGAAGAAGGGGACGGAAATCCGTTTAGCATGCTTTCCGGCGATACTGCTCTTATGGTAAGGAAAGCAGTTACTACAATTTTAAAACAAGAATAAAAAAAGGAGAATTACTATGGAAGTAGAAAACGTAACAGTAGAGCAAAGCGCGCGCCCGCTCCAAACGTTTGGCAAAAAGGAACAAAGTATGTACCTTTTGGGCGTAGCGGGACAAAACATTATCTATAATATTATAGGCTCGGCTCTTGCCTATTACCTTCAATTTACGCTACTAATTCCGGCAATGGCAGTATCTACGATTATGGCTATTGCAAGAGTATGGGACGCATTCAACGACCCTATGATGGGTACTCTTGTTGATAGGACTCGTAGTAAGTGGGGCAAATGCCGTCCTTACTTGATTTACGTGCCGGTACCCATTATGATTATTACTATTTTGTGTTTCGTCAACTTTGGTTTTTACGACGCCAGCGAAACGGCAAACGTTGCTCTCAACGTGCTAATAGTAGGATGGGCTGCCTTCACCTATATTCTATGGGGGATGACCTATACCATTGGTGATATTCCACTATGGGGTGTAACCGTACTTATGACGGAAGATGAAAAGGACCGCAACAAACTCCTTTCCCTTGCTCGTATTGCGGGTGGCGTAGGCGCAGGCGTAACAATGCTTGCAATCCAACCCTTTGCTCTTGCCATAGCGGACGTGATTTCTGCAAGCATAGGTGCCAAGATGCTAGGATCTCCCGAAGCGTGGGAAGCGCTCAAGCAAGCGTCAGCCGTAAACTCCCAATTATTTGCAGAAGGTCTTGCAAACGGCGTACCATACGAACAATTAACCTATTTGTTGGAAGTTGACCCCACTCTGGCGGAAGCAACCAGACAAGGCGAAAAATGGGGATTTCTAATTGCTGCGGTAGTATTTGCAATCGTTGGCACCGTACTATTCCAACTAACCGGCCCCGGAATAAAAGAAAGAGTTGCTCCGAGCGAAGAAAAGCACTCGCTAAAAGAAAACTTCAAACTAATGTGGACCAACAAGCCCTTCCGTCAAATACTCATTTCCGGTGTGCTTGGTAGCCCTAAAAACCTATTGTCTCTTGCGGCAATGCCCCTTATAACCTACTATTTTGCATCTAAAGACGCCTTCCTTGCTCTCGTTTATATGGCTTTACTTGGTGGCGGTATGTTTGCAGGTATGTTTATTGCAATGGCAATATGCCCCAAACTGCTTACTAAATTTAGCAAGAAGGACATCTATAACTATGGTAATCTTGCGGGAATAGTACCTTTCCTTGCAATATTCTTTGCATATCTAATCGACCCCACCGGGCTTGCAAGTTGGTATTGGGTAGCAATATTCTTCATACTATTCCTTGTTGCAGGCGCATCACAAGGCGTAACTTCCGTTTTGCAATCATATATGATAGCCGACTGCGTTGACTACGAAGAATATCATAACGGCATCCGTCCCGACGGCGTATTCTTCTCCGGTCAAACCTTTATTGCAAAAATGCAAGCGGGTATAGCAACCGTTTTGAGTGGCGCTTTCTACGCTATTTGGGGATTTAGTGATGCAGCGGTAGACAAGGTAAACAACTACATTTCCGCAGGACTAATACCGCGCGAAATACCCGAATTTGCTCCCTATATGGAAGTACTCTTCGTCATCGTTTCCATACCGCCGGCAATAGGATGTATCCTTTCCGTAATACCCACTTGGAAATATTGCCTAGACGATAAGGAGCACGCAAGAATATTAAGCGAATTAAACCTTCGCCG
The DNA here is from genome assembly GCA_045634605.1 of Candidatus Stercoripulliclostridium sp. Taxonomy (GTDB): domain Bacteria; phylum Bacillota; class Clostridia; order Christensenellales; family DTU072; genus Stercoripulliclostridium_A. Next base: position 2,825 of record JAZRAN010000062.1, read on the forward strand.
TACAAAGCTGTAAACAAGAAAAGGACAATAAAAAACAGCCCGAAAGCAGGGCTGTTTTTTTGTTTTGTAAGATTATATTCTTTCCAATAGTTTGTTAAAAGTTTTGGAAGTAAATAGGGCAACGCCTGCAACCAAACAAACGGCTAGGTCGGCAAAAGTAAACGCATTGTATAGGAATGACCACGCTACTGCGCCATAGTTTGGGTCGCTGGAGCCAAAAACGAATACTCCGCTTATTACGTGAGAGAGATATCTAAGCGTAACGGCTATGAGCGCGCCCAGAGCGAAATTCAAAGGAGCTTTACCCTTTAGTACGTCCTTTTCTTTTAGTATCGCAGTAAGTCCAATGGCGCCAAAAGCTATGGGATAGTCTAGCAAAAATTGTATGGGGTGATAGAACCAAGGCGCTTGAATAAATTGCAAAAATCCGTATATGATGCCCGCAACAACGCCTTTACGGATACCAAACATATATGAATATACCATCAAGGGAAGTAGGGAAGCAAAGGTAATGGAACCGCCTTGGGGAAGCTCTAGAAACCTAATGTAGCTTAGCGCAAAGCTCATTGCTATGCAGACGGAAGCGTAAACAATGCTTTTGGTTGAGTTTTCTTTTTTCTTGCCAAAGAGAAGAGTAAGAACTGCGATTATTGCAACTATTACTGCGGTAAAGACGTAAAGTAGTACTTCGCCCGTAACGTCAACGACTTCACC
>JAZRAN010000063.1:0-13774 GCA_045634605.1 Candidatus Stercoripulliclostridium sp.
ATTTTTTCCGTTAGAGCACCGGATACTTCTACGATTTCACGTTTGATACCTTCGGTGGCTTTACGACGCTCAAGTTCAGCTTCGTTTTGAGCAACACGAATTATGCTCTCGGCTTTTTCCTGAGCTTCCATCACAAGTCTATCTCCATGACGTTTAGCATTTTCGGTAGCGTTTTGCAAAATTTCATCAGCTTTAGCATCTGCCGTAGCAAGAGTTGCTTCCCACTCCTTGCGATGTTCTTCCGCCGTTTGTTCCGCATCCGCAGCCGCTTGATACTGAGCGTCTATTTCATCCTTCCTTTTTTGTAGCATCTTTTTAACGGGCTTAAAAAGAAACTTTTTGAGTATAAGGAACAACAAAACGAGATTTATCAAAGAAATCAATATCTGCCATATATTGACAGAAATGACGTCTAAGGTTTGCATAAAACTTCTCCTTTTTAGCCTACTACGCTAAGTAGAATATTTACCAACATATTGGGCGCTACAAAGATTAGTAGAATTGCAATAACAAGAGCGTACAAACCGGTGGTTTCCGCTACTGCGCAACCCATGAGCATAGTGCTGGTAACGCTTCCCTTGCTTTCCGGTTGACGACCTATAGCTTCACAAGCCTTTGCAACTGCATTACCTTCACCGATACCGGGGCCGATACCTGCTATCATTGCAACACCTGCGCCAAGAGCGCAACAACCTAAAATTAGACCTACAGCAAGTTCTAACATATTAAACAACCTCCAAATTGTCTTTTATTTTTTCATTTTTATTTTTAATTTTATTTTTGCGTTTTTCACGCTTTTCTTTACGCAACAAATAATCTTCCATAGAGAATCCGCCGGAAACGTACATCATGGTTAGCATTGCAAAGATGTATGCTTGCAAACATCCGCTGAATACGTCAAAGTAAATGGAAAGAACTGCGGGGATACCTATTTGGAAAACGGGGATACTAGCCAAAACTTCCGGTAGCCAACCTAGAACCATCCTAGAAAGTCCTTGCAACGCCGATGCAAGCAATGCCGAAATTACGGTGCCGGAAAGCACGTTGCCATAGTGACGGAAGGACATTGAAAGCGGAGTTGCAAACTCCCCTATCAAATTCATTGGAGCAAGGAAAGGAACGGGTTCGAAGAAACCTTTTAGGTACTTGAGCGGACCACTCTTGAGTTTGTAGTAAGTAATTAAGAAAAATACTAGAATTGCCCATCCTGCAACTATATTCAAGTCGGAAGTCGGGGGATATAAACCAAACAAAGAGAGTAAACTAGAGAAAGCAGATAACGCCAAAATGGATGCAATAAACGGCGCATATTCCTTAAAATACTCGCCCATGCTCTCGTTAACCATACCTTCCACCTTTTCTACTATCCACTCGGCTATGCGTTGACGCTTGGTTTCCGCCTTAACTTTTAGCCCGTGAGTCATATAAAGACATAGTCCAAAAATAGAAATTAGTACCAAGAAAGAGTTGATTTGCGACTCGGTTATAAGCAAATCTTGCAAAGGCATTGGAATGCTAAAGAAAATTCTCGCACCCGTTATTGCGACGCCATCGCTAGCAGGCGTAGTTAACACTTTAAGGACGATTCCGGCAACTATCGGCAGAACCATCATAAGTATCAACAGCGCGTCAACTGCTATAAAAACGTTTTTTTGCGTTTTTGCGTTTTTCACCTTTATCTCCTATTCTTCGGTTTCTTCTTTGGGCTCTTCTACCACGTCTACTACTTCAGCTACTTCTTGGCTTATTACTTCTTGAGTAGTAGTTTCTTTCTTTTTGCTCATTTTATCTATAAGCGGTCTTATCGCAACGGCAATACGGGGGAATACTACGGGAATAAATACCGCCCAATTATTAAAGCAAGAGAAAACAACTCCTATTACAAGAAATACTATGAGTATTAAGTATCTGTATATTTGCGACAGTCTTATGACTTTTTTTGCTTCTTTCTCGTCCTTTTCGAGAGACTTTTGAACACCTAGTCCCATCAAAAAGAAGTTCAAAGTAACGGCGAAACCCGTCAACAAATTACCAAGCAAAACGGTATAATCCCAGCGATGAATAATGAGAAAAACAGACTCCATAATCGCGCTCAAAATAACAACGCATACTAAAATATAAAGCGTTTCTTTTATGATTGTAGGCTCTATTTTCTTCATTTCTTCTCCATTAAAGCAAAAGAAACCAACATCCTCTTCAGTCAGCTGGTTCCCTCTACTAATATTTGTTACTAATTAATAATACTACCTTTATTGATAGTTGTCAATACCCAATTTATCTATAAATAATTAAATTATAATTAAATATAGAGTTTATAGTTGCATTAAGTGTTCTATTCTTCGGGGTCAAGCACTTGCTCGTGTATGGTTAAAGTAGACATTTCTACCGGCATAAAGAAACATAATCCGTGCGCAGGAGTACCAACGCCTGCTTTTTCTTTAATTTTTTCCATAATGCTAACGGCAACGTCCTTTTTTACAACGCTAAGAACAATTTCTTTTTCCGCGTCTATGGTAATGCCAAGAATTGTTTTAGGTTTAGCCACGGAGCCCCTTGCGTTTATTATAGTCGCGCCCGTTGCCCCTGCGGAACGAGCTATATCTACTATGGTAGATGCAAACCCTGCGTTTACTATGATATATAATGCTTTTAATTCGTTCATATTATTTCTCCTTGACTAAAATACCAAACCTTCTACTGACACGCTAAAAGCTATTCCCGTATTAGGTTTTTTAAAATTGTAATCGTTGTAAAGAACGTTAAGCAGTTCTTTTGCTTTATCATTTTTGAGTAAACAAGAGATAATCACCTTGTTTTGCTCTACTTCGAACCCAAACGCCGATGCAAAAGCGCTTATGTTAGGCGAGCCGTGAGCGTATACGGACTGTATACCGTGCGCACCATACTCGCCGATAAGGGATAAGAACTTATTCTTTTTCTTTTGCTCTGCAATTATAACGAAATATTGCAAGCCGTTATTTTGAACGTCAGTCATCTAAAGCACCCTCGCTTTCCGTTGTATTTTCTTCGCTTGTTGTTTCTATTTCTTCGTTAATTTCTTCTTCCGTTTCTTCTTGCTCTTCTTCTTTCGCAATATCTATTTCTTCGTTAATAGTTACTACTTCTTCAACGGCTTCTTCGGACGTCTCTACTACGGTATCTTCCGTTCCCATAGCGCAGTCATCAAGAGCAGTAACGTCTTCTTCCGCTACTACGACGGTATCTTCTTGCGACTCGGTGGACAAATCCATAATAAAGGACTCAAGGTCCTCAAACGACTCTTCTTGGGCTTCCATAGTCGCGCGTTTGAGACGAACGTTATATATTATTCCCAGCGCTTGTATAGCTATCAAAGGCGTTACGGATATGAACGAAATTATACCGAATCCGTTCGTTAAAATAGACATTGTTCCGCCCTTTTCCATTGCTACAGCTTGGGCTATGCTGAGCGTCAAAGGAGTTAGGAAAGCAGACGTTAGTGCTCCGCCCGTAACTCCACCGGAGTCAAATGCTAGTCCAACGAAAAGTTTAGGCGTAAATATCATCATTACCAGTGATATTGCGTAAAGCGGAACTAGAAAATAGAGAATATTTATTTCCGTAAGTATCTTCAAAATAGAAAGGAGTGACGCTACGCCAATACCTAAAGCAAGGGTAATTCGTATAGTAGTCTTTTTGATATGACCATTGGTTAGCTCTTCTATTTGAGTTCCTAGAACGGTTACCGCAGGCTCGGATATCGTTATTGCGGAGCCAAGCACAAAGCCCACTAAGAGTAGCATCCACTTGAGCCACTCGGGTTTGGACTCGCCAAAGAACATTTGACCTATGTATTGACCTATAAAACCAAAGCCAAAGTCTATGCCGGAAAGGAATATAAGTAGTCCAAGATACACCGGTATTACGCCAAACAATAGCTTTGCCAAGGCTTTTTTAGGAAGTCTTAGCGCGAAAATAAGGAAAGGTATAGAAATGAGTATTATAGGAAGAACCGCAAGCGCTACGTCACCTAGATTTGCTAGCAAAATATCTCCTATTCCACGAATAGTAGACATATCGTAAGTGTTCTCGGGGGGAAGAACGCCGTTTGTGGCCTTGACGATTATGCCGTACAAAAGGACGGCCACAATGGGCCCAGCGGACGCAATACCTATTATTCCAAGAGAATCATCGTTGGTTTTGTTTTTGGACGCCGTAGCGGAAATACCAAGGCCTAGGGCAAGTATAAATGGCACGGATACGTCGCCCGTCGTTGCGCCACTACCATCAAATGCAAGAGAGATAAACTCCGGGGGAGAAAACGCAACGAATATAAAAATTATCGCATAAAGAATAGCGAAAACTAATTTGACGTTTATGTTTTTTACAATACGCAAAAGAGCTATTGCAACGCCTATGCCTATACCCGTACCCGTAATCCAAATGAATAGCGTACTTTCTACGAGTGGCATTATTACGTTAATTTGCTTTGCAAGGACGGCAAGCGCAGGCTCTGCAACCGTAGCCATAAGCCCAAATATAAAACCAAAACTCAAAACGAAGGCTAACTTATTGTAACGGGAAAAAGAGCTTCCCACCATCCTACCTATTGGCAAAATGCTTGTTTCCAGTCCCGACAAAAACAAAGATTGACCAACGACTACGCAAACGTAACCTACAACTATCTTTAGATAGTCATTAGGATTGCTAAGCGGAGCAACGCACAAGCAAATTATGATTATTACGGCGAGCGGAAGCGATGCTATGAAGGTTTCCTTTACCGTTTCTAAGAACTTAATTTTCATATTTTGGCGTAGTTTTGGTATAAAATATTATGCGCTATTACAATGTAATAGTATATATTAAATTTGCATTTTTACTTGATAGCAAGCAATTCTTTACAAAGTAGGAATATATCCGTATTCAAGATGCTTTCCGCGCCAAGAATGCTTGGAGCAGTAGCAAGAGTGCTCTTGAAGTATAGGTTTACCTTGGTGTCGGTGTGGTCGCTAGTAGTATACAACGCATCGGTTACTTCCGCTTTACTATTTGCCTTTTGTAACCCGCCTGTTTCGTGGTCGGCGGTAACGATTAGCGAATATGCGCTACCGGTTGCGGAAAGTTTTTGGTCTACGGTTTTGATTGCGTTACTAAAATCGCGTTGATTCTTCATCATTTTAGCTATATCTCCGCTATGGGACTCTTTGTCTATTCTTGCCCCTTCTATCATTAGGAAGTAGCCCGTGGGGTAGTTAGCTTCCATATAATCGATAGCGTAAGACGCAAGCTCGGTTAGAGTGGGAGAAGAATCGGTGCCGTTTTCATAAGCAACGCTCTCGAAGGTGGCAACAAATCTCTTGTTTTCCGTAGAGAGTTGGTCGTAGGTCTTCACCCAATTCCAACCCTTATCGGCAAAGTGGCTTTCGTATGCGGATGAATAACTACCTGCGCCTAGTAGTAGGTCTATGGGAGAATCTTTTTGGCTAAGGAGAATTTCCGCGCTATTATCTCTTGACTTTGCATGAGCGGAAAAACCTGCGGGAGTAGCGCCGGTGATATTGTCGGAAGTCACTACGCCTGCGCCGTATTGGTCGCGTTTAGCAAGCTCAGTGATAGAAACAATGCTAGATTTATCTGCTCTTATTGCGACCTTGCCGTTACTTATGCGTTCGCCGGTAGCCATTGCAGTAGCGGCGGCGGAGCTATCGGTAACGCCGGAAAGAGAATTGGTATCGACGGTAGTCTTTACGCTAAAAGAAGAAAAATACATACTTTCTTCATAGTAAAGTTCGGTATTGTATTCGTGATTAGGTCCCATGCCGTCGCCGATGAATAGCACTACTTTGGAAGTCAAAGCATCATCGTGAGTTGGGGGCTCGTTGTTTCCATCTTCAGTTGGCGTACAAGCAGTAAAAATAACTATGGCGCAAACGACCAAAAGCAAAGTAAATATTTTTAGGAATACTCTATTTTTCATATCCGCTCCTTCGTGCAAAATACACACTTATATGATACCATAAAACGCAAAAAAATCAACCCATTATAAAAAGAAAAAGGTACTCAAATGAGTACCTTTTTTGTTTGATTACTTTGCTTCACTTCCTACGCATAAACGTAAAGTTGTATTGCTGTTTGAGCAGTAGTATAGCAAGCAAATCTCGGGCTACTTGCATTCCACTTTATCAATCTTGCTGAATTATCAGCATTGGCAATATTTACGTTTCCACCATCAAATGTTACTGTCCAAGAAGAGCTTCCTGCTTTAGATGTTGTTGTATAAAGTTTATTACTTGATCCACTAAAACTTAAATATTTTCCATCAGAAGTCTTAAATGAATATGTTCCGGCAGTTGCACCATTCTCTACTGTTAATGCATACTTTCCTACAGGCGCAGTTGAATATGCAATTCCTTCGCCGTAATTACCACTATTCATAGCACTCAATTCCATTGTTTTAGATTCACAAACAAGAGTTACAATATCACCAGCCTTTATTGACGTTGCTTTCTTCCAAGATTTTTGAACAGGTTTTGCTTGACCACAAGCACAATCTCCATTTGTAAAGTCGTGTTCTGCAGTAGTAATATAACCACATGCGCATGCTACGTTATGCTTGTCTGCATCATGTCCTTCTTCTTGTACTTCCAGTTCATGGTTGCTGGTTTGTCTTTCTTCACAAGTAGCGCATTTGTAGGTGTGAGTAGCACTATCTTTTTCTACAAGGTCACTGTAAACGTGTATGCCGGTTGCAGAGATTACTTCGCCACCTTCTAGGTATTTGTCACAATCTTCACAGTATACGCCGGCCTTATAGCCATCTTCCGTGCAAGTTGCGGATATTTCTTCTTTTTCTACTTGGTTTGCGTGAGCGCAAAGGTCGTTTCCACAACTATCGCAAATTCCATCCTCAGGGTCTTCGTCTACACAATCTAGTTTAGGAATAGTAGTTTGAGCCGTGATTATGGTTTCACATGCGGTACATTCTTTACCGTCGGTCTTACCTTCTGCTTGGCAAGTTGCAGGAGTTCCATTTATATCTACAAGACCTGCGTGGTTGTCTGCATCAATTGCGATAACAACGTTTGCGATTGCGGTAGTGCCTTCTGCATCTTCAAACTTTCCGCCACAGCTTGCGCAGGTGTAGTATGCTACGTTACCTTCTGCTACGCAGGTTGCTGCCTTTGCTTCGGTAAATGACATTTCTTCATCGTGACCGGTTGCGGTAAGTACTTCGGTATTCCAAGAATGTCCACAAGCGTCGCACTTATATCCGTTGTAACCATTTTCTGTGCAAGTTGCATCTTTGTGGGTTGCGGTCTTGTTGGTGTGTAGGCAGTTGAACGTAACAGTTATGCCTGCGATTCTACGATTTCCAGAAGATCCACCAATAGTAAACATAATAGTATCAGCAGAACCAGTCCAAGTATTAGTTGCAAAGGTTCCTACATTTGCCGTTATAGCGTTTGAGCCGTCACTACTACCATAAGTAAATACTACTTTCGTAATGCCTTTACCTTTAATAGTTATAGTATTACCACCATAAGCTCTTACTGCAGTGCCAGAAGTGTAATATTTGGGGGCATTGCTATTGCTTCCCTTGTTAAATACTATGTTTATTGAGTCCTTATTTACTTCAGTTACGTCTGCTTGGTTTGCATATCCCATACTTGAGAAAGCGAACGATACACTCTTATTTATTGCATGGCACTTGTTGCATTCGCCGTTTACGTAGTTGTGGCCACCTGCAATGGTAAGAGCGGATTCGGTGGTTGCGTTCTTTTCTGCATCAAAGTAGGTTTCACATGCATCGCAGTAGTAGTGAGCCTTCATACCTGCGGTGGTGCAAGTTGCGGGTACTTCTGCTACTAGTTCGCCATAGTTGTGACCTTCGGTTACTACTTCATCATCTACGTAACTATCGCCACAATTGGAGCAAGTGTAGGTGGTGTAGCCATCATTTTCACAAGTGGGAGCAGTTACTTCTTCGTCATAATCGTGTCCGATTTGTCCAATTACAAGAGCTTCTTCGGTAGTTGCGTTCTTTTCTGCATCAAAGTAAGTTCCGCAATCTGCGCAGTAGTAGTAAGCTTTCATACCGTCTTCTTCGCATTTTGCAGGTACTTCTTCTTTTAGTTCGCCATAGTTGTGAGCGCTTACAACGTATACGTTGGTTTCGTCTTCTACAACAAGGATGCTGTGGTAGCCTTCTGCTACTTTGTTGGTATAAGATGCGCCGTCGTTAGTGTGGTTTGCAGGGTCAAAGTTTACGAACTTACCGCCATAAACGTTGATGATGCCCTTTACTGCTTCTATTTCGTTAACGTCAAGAGTCCACTCGGATTCTTGTGCCTTAAAGTAACCAGCCTTGATGTTTACGATACCGCCTCTGGTTGCATAAACTGCGGTGCATCCGTTGGTGATATAGTTACCACCTTCAATATTGATAACTGCGCCGTCACAAGCGGAGATTACGCCAACGTAATCATCGGGATCGCAGTCATAATTGGTAAGAAGAGTTCCTTCGCCCTTAATAGTCAAGGTAACGTTGCCATAAGCGTAGATAGCTTCGCATACCATCTTGCCTTCATAGTAAGGGCCCTTTTCTCCGGTTACTTCTAGGCTATGACCTGCAAGGTCAAGTTCCATTTCGCCTTCGGTAAGTTCAATAGCTCCGCCTTCTACAAGAACGTCATCGGAAAGAACTACGTCATAACCTGCGGTAAGAACAGTTGCTAGGTCTTTGCCGTTCGCTACGGGAACGGAAACTTCGGTATTTACGTCAGTAGCATAGCTGTATCCACATTCACAAGTGGAAACAAGCTTGAGTTCGCCTTCTACTACTGCATATGCGGTTGCAAGGGTGTGAGTTGCTTCTTCTACCTTATCACAACCATTTTGGCAAGGACGGCTATGCTTTTCGTCATCATAACTAGTCCAAGGACCTTCAAATACGTGAGCGCACATAACGCCACCACAAATATCACAAGCGTTATTGTCATCTGTATCTACACAGGGAGCATATCCGCCGTTAATATCTTCGAACGTTTCGGTAGCGCTTACTTTTTCACATGCGCAAACTTTATAGTAAACTGCGTATACTTCGCAAGTTGCATCAGAAACCTGATTGCTCTTGTCTTCAAGTACGGTGTCTAGATAAGTATGTCCAAGAGCGTCTACTTCGTCGTCAACGTAGCTGTATCCACATTCGCAAGTATAGGTGGTGTAACCTTCTTCTTCACAAGTAGGATCGGTTACTACGCCGTCATCATAATTGTGAGCATTTGCATCAATTTCAACGTCTTCGGTGTAGGTGTGGCTTGCGTCATGAGAGCAAGTGTAGGTCTTAACGCCCTTTGCAACACAGGTTGCAGGGGTAGTTACTACGCCTTCGTCATAATCGTGAGCAGTTGCATCGTCATATTCTTCGGTGTAGGTGTGGCTTGCATCATTAGCGCAAGTATAAGTCTTAACGCCCTTTTCAACACAAGTTGCAGGGGTGGTTACTACGCCACCGTCATAATCGTGACCAATAGCGTCTACTTTGTTTCCTACGTAACTATCGTTACACTTGGAGCAAGTATAGGTGGTGTAGCCTTCTGCTTCACAAGTAGGATCGGTTACTACTTCATCATAATCGTGTTCGCAAGCGGGTTCGTTGGATGCTTCTACGTATTTGATTTCAATTTGAGCAATACGAACTTGAGCGTTGGAAGTGTTAGCATTTCCAAGAATAAAAGAGTTTGCGTTGATAGCATATTCTCCATTATTTCCGACAACTAGTTCTCCATTTACGGTAACGCTTACTTTGTTATAGCTTGCGCCGGTAAAGGTAATGTTGATAGTTTTAATTAGATATACGGGTGAACTTATTTCCAAAGTATTGCCACCGCTAGCATTCCAGTAAAGTCTAAAGTCACCATCCTTGTTAAGACCTATGTGTTGGGATGCATTATTCTTAGTTTCAATAATACTCCACTTTTCTGCATCAAGATTAAAGAAAGTGTTAGCCTCATTAGTGCCGCCTACCATATTAACAGTAGTAGCGCTATTGTGCTTCAAAATCAACGTTTCTGCAACTGCTTCGCCTTGGCTACCGATTACTTTGAAGGTAACTTCAACAACAAATGATTTTTCTACTACTACGGTATAAACACCGTTTTCAACTTCAACAACTGCTCCGTCTACGTAGAAGTTGTCAATTTCATAACCAGTTGCAGGGGTTGCGGTTACGGTTACGCTAGTGCCGGTTACGATTAGACCTTCGATATCAGCAGTAACGGTACCATTTTCCGTTGCTTCGATATTGATGGTATGATATGCGCTTTCTAGAGTGGGTTTTTCGAATTCGATAGTGCCATAATAGTTCTTAATAGAACCACTAACGGTGATAACGTCACCTACGCTAAGAGTTGCTACTGCGTCACCAGTGGTGCTGTAAGCAGTAATTTCGAATTTTTCGGTGCTACCAATAACGTTGATGAGAATGTTCTTTCCACTAATAGAAACGATAGTACCTGTGAGTTGATATTTACCGGTTAGATACTTGCTTTCAGCAAGAGTTTTGGTCATTGCTTGAATTTCATCAACGGTAATTGCGTTACCGCAAGTAGCGCAAGTATTTACAGCTTCGGTTGAGCCGGTGTGTCCAAAAGCTTTGATTTCTTCGGTCTTGGTGTGAGTTGCATCGTTACCGCAAGTAAAGGTCTTTTCACCAGCGGTGGTGCAAGTTGCAGGAGTGGTTTCTACTCCATTGTCCCAAGCGTGTCCAAGAGCGTCTACCGCTTCGGTCTTGGTATGGGTTGCATCGTTACCACAGGTAAAGGTCTTTTCGCCTTCGCCTTCACAAGTGGGGTCGGTGGTTACTACGCCGTTATCCCATGCGAGGCCAAGAGCGTCTACCGCTTCGGTCTTGGTATGGGTTGCATCGTTTCCGCAAACAAAGCTCTTTTCGCCTTCGGTTTCACAAGTGGGGTCGGTGGTTACTACGCCGTTATCCCATGCGTGGCCAAGTGCTTCGCCATAGGTAAAGGTTTCCGTGCCGTGTTCGCCACATACGCAAGATAGGTAATAGGTTGCTGCATCTTCACAAGTTGCTTCGCTTGCTAGGAAACCTGCTTCTACAACTTCTCTATCATAGCTGTGTCCTGCGGTTGAACCATAACTAAAAGTTTCGGATTCGTCTTCATCAAAGTGACCGCAATCGCAAGATTTATAGTAAACTGCTGAGTCTTGGCAGTTTGCTGCATACTTAAGATATTTTGCATCAACGACTTCGTTATCGTATACGTGGCTTGCTAGAACGCCATATTCTCCGTCACAAACGTCACAAATAGCCTTTTCCGTACAAGTTGCGCTACCGCCGGTACATGCTTCGATTATTTCGTGAGTGGAATCATTTGCGCAAACTTTCTTGTGAGTGCCATCGCCTACGCTAATGAATTCGCCATACTCGTGTCCAAGAGCATCTATTACGGAGCCTTTTACTTCGTAATCGCATCCTTCGCGAGTACAAGCACTGATTGCGCTTGCGCCGTCTTCTTCACAAGTGGGGTCAACTTGACTGCCGGGCACTACTGCTAGTTCGTGTCCAAGAGCCTTGATGCTGACTTCTTGTTCTTCGCCACAGACTGAACATACTTGAAGAAGTTTTCCTTCTTCTTCACAGGTTGCGTTCAAAACGACTGATTTGTCTTCCCAAACGTGACCGTCTTTGCATTTAACGTCCAAGTCGTTAGCTACGCTTGCCGTAACTGCGCCTACCGTAACTGCGCTTGACAAGGCAACAAACAAAATTACCAAACGTCTCAACATACCTTTTCTCCTTTGAATTGTGTGATTTTGGGCGATATTCGCCCTAGTGAATGTATTCTTGCTATTAGTTTAACAAACTAATTTTTTTATTGCAACTTAAAACGGAGTAAAACCGCTATTCTTTATCAAGATAAAGTACGCGCATCGCGTGATATAAAATGCAAGCAACAATAAGCGCATAAGGAATACTTAAAATCCTTGCGTATTATAGTTTGAAACACGAAAAGTTCTTTTTTAGGGGGAAACTTTATGATACCAATTTGCGACGTACATACCCATATGTTATTCGGCATTGACGATGGGGCAAAAAACGTTGATGAGTCCATAGAAATGTTAAAACTAGCATCTGCGCAAGGCGTAACGGACGTCTTTTTGACTCCGCACGACGTGTTTACGCTTGATGAGTATAATAGTCGTTTCTCTCTCTTGCTAGCAAAAGTTAACGAGCTGTCGCTAGGCATAACCTTACGTCAAGGGTGCGAAATTTACTGTGGGAGAACCTTCCTTAGCGAAGTGATAAACGAAATCAAGACGCGTAATCGCCTACCACTCGGCAATAGTAACTACTACCTAGTCGAGTTTGACCCATATGATGAAGAAGAAGATATTTTGTTTTGCCTAGAAAAACTCACCGATTTTCTTGGCGTAAAAGTAATACTCGCGCATGCCGAGCGTTGCATTAATCTTGCGGACAACTTGGAAACTTTTAGGCGCATCGTAGACCTAGGCGTAAAAATTCAAATTAACGCATATAGCCTAGTCGAAGAACAAAATAGGATAATAAAAAAGAGCGCTCGCGCACTCCTTTCATCAAAGCTAGTTTCCTTTGTCGGTAGCGATAGTCACCAATTGTCCCACCGTCCGCCAATAATAACAAGCGGTGTTAATTACGTAGTGGAAACTTGCGACCCGGATTACGCTAAAGCAGTACTCTACGATAACGCAAAAACACTACTGTTTTAGTCGCAAATATCGTCTATTACGGCTCCCAAAACTTCTTCTACGGGTTCCCTGATAACAAGTTCCGCCAATCCATCATAATCCGTTGGGGAAAGGTTAATTATAACCAAATGCTCCCCTTCGTACGCGCTTACCAAAGACGCCGCAGGGTTAACGGTCAAAGACGTTCCACCCACTATCAAAACGTCGCAATTGTTTATTGCTTCTTCCGCATCCGTCCAAGTGTCCCACGGCAAAGCTTCGCCGTACATTACTACGTCCGGACGCACCATACCACCACACACGCTACACCTGGGCACGCCGTCATTTTCCAATACGTATTCTAAGGAGTGCTCTTTACCGCATCTTACGCAATAATTCCTTTCCACAGAACCGTGTAGTTCATAGACAACTTCGCTTCCTGCTTTTTGATGCAAGCCGTCTATGTTTTGAGTAACAACTGCCTTTAGTTTGCCCATTTTTTCCAGTTCGGCAAGCGCGTAATGCGCTTCGTTTGGCTCGGCATACGGATATACCATATTCCTTTTATAGTACTCATAAAAGCCTTCGGGGTTTTCTCTCATATAGGAAACGTGTAAAATATTTTCGGGACGCTCGCCATAATCTTCATCCGAATTATACAAACCGCTTGCGCTCCTAAAATCGGGTATACCCGAGCCTGTAGACACGCCTGCGCCACCAAAAAATACTACGTTTTCCGCATTCATCAAAATATTTTTGAGTTGTTCGTAACACATAATCAAAATCCTTGTAATAGTTAAAAATAGAATTTTAGGCTCTTTCCTTACCTTTATATTATATCACTAACGCCATAAAAATTCAACACCAACCACCCATAATTAAATAAAACAATAAAAAGTTAAAATTTGTAGTAAAAAACTTGCAAAACAAAAAAATGTATCGTATAATTATCAAGCAAATTAAATAGACCGTGGAGAGATGTCCGAGGGGTCGAAGGAGCACGATTGGAAATCGTGTATACCTCTAAAGGGTATCGTGGGTTCAAATCCCACTCTCTCCGCCA
>JAZRAN010000064.1:0-13720 GCA_045634605.1 Candidatus Stercoripulliclostridium sp.
AAGTCCTTCTAACCCCGAAGGCTCCATGACTGTCGAAGGTCTCAATAAGCTTTGGATGATGCTCGTTCTAAGTGGCGCGGTAAGCTTTATCGCTTGCATAATCCCCATGTTGTTCTACACCATTAGCGAAGACAAGCAACGTCAAATGGTTGCAGAAATTAAGGCAGGCACTAACCCCGGCGCAAAGAAAGAGTTAGAAGCTGAAGCTATAAAAGCATAATTTAATAAAACAATCAGCCCAAGACACCAAACATGGTGTTTTGGGCGCCTAAACAATAAAAATAAAACGTTTTGAACTTAGTCAAGGAGGTTAATAGACTATGGCAAACAAAGAAACCAACCACGGTGTTGCTAGTATCGCTCCGCAGCAATCCATCGTAGTTACCAATCCCCAAGGCGTAGCAAGAAGAGAAGTCGCTTCTAACGTTACTCCGACAAACTTTATCCATGGTATTCCCACTAGGGGAATAATCAACCAAGCCCCGGTAGGAAGAACTCCCGGCGCTCAAAGAAGGGCAACAAGACGCATTACGGCATTTAATACGGCAAAACCCGTATTCTATCGCATAGCTGTCGATGGAAGACCTAATTGCACCGTTTTCCCGACTCCCGGCGCTAAACTCTACTATCTTAACTGCATAGTTACCGCTATGGGCTCATATCCTATTGACGTTGTAGCTTACTCAATAGTCAACAATAGGGCGTATTTCCTTATTGCGTCATATGACCAAGCGCCCGTAAGTTATAGGAGATTCTTCGATACTGCAAACTCTCTCTACGCTCGTTACTTTAACGACAACTTCCAAACAGCAGGTTTCGTATTTAAGTCAAGACTACGCGTAAAGCAATTAAAGAAGATAGAAGACGTTTGCGCAAGCATACCGGTTATAGAAAGTCAGCCTTATGCAAACTTCCTAACTCATAGTTGGGAATATCCCTTTAACTCTTATGCTAAGCAAGGCGATGATGAGAGTGGCTTTATTGCTTGTCGAGAAAGCTTATATAAAGTAGGCGTAAAAGAGCAAGTAGAAAACTTTATTATTGCAGAATATAACAAGGGACTTAGAACGATTCCGGACGACTTCTTTAATTTCCCCGAAGTTGACCGCTTTACCGCTACCATAGAAAACGTGCTTATCGATTATGGTTGCTATACCAAGCGCGCTATCCCCAATAGCTTAATGCCCAAAATCATTGCGGAAATCAACGAACGCGGTGGATTTGAGTACGATAGAATAGCGTATAGACTTGCCCTAAGTAAACGTGACAAGTATGCAACGCTAGTTAAAGTTATAGGCGAGCTTTCAATCAATATGCATCAAACTTTTGATGAAAGCGTAGAAGCTCTCGGCGTAGAAGTAGAAGATAACGGACTTATGCGTGACGTAATCGTATGGATATCCGACAGACTCGGTTACTCCATCGACCAAATCTTCGCTCTCGTAGGTATTGCATATTGCACTGTTTCTGCTGACGAGGTAGTATACTTTAACGATAAATTCCTAGTAGAAATCATCAAATTCCTTTGTGATACTCGCAACGTTTCTCCCGAGTTTGTCATCCAAAAATTTGGTATTCGTAACTCTTTCCAAGACCCTAATCGTGTTTTGAACGTAGCGAATATGTGCAGATAATTGATAATTTTTATAGACCAAGCGGACGCCGTGCAAACGGCGTCTTTTCTTTTTAAGGGCGTATATGTGTGTCGCATACGCACGCGCGAGTATAATAATAGTAAAACTCTCGCGTTTTTCGTTGTACACGCACGCGCGTATGTGCTATACTAGTCGCACATATATGTATAACGCGCGTGGGGCGCGTATTAGAGGCGTTATGAACAAAAAACTAATTTTAATTCTACTCGCTATTGTTTTGGTCGTATCTTCTACGTTCTTCCTTGTTTCTTGTGGGGAAGAAGTAAGTATTGACCACCTAGAAATGTATTCAATGCCGAAAACCGACTACAATTTGGGCGAAGCTTTGGACATCAAAGACGCTAAATTGAGAGTCGTGTACAAGGACAATACCGAAAAGCTGGTTGATATTACTTCTAGTATGCTTTCCGGTTTTGACCCCAACACTTTGGGCGTTCAATACATCAAGGTTTATTATGAAAACCACAATACCGTTTTCACCGTAACCGTTTCTCGTTCTGTTTCCACTAGCGTAGAACTTGTAATTCCGGAAGGAAACCTTAACTACGTAGAAGGTCAACTTTTGCGTACGGAAGGTACGTATATGCAAGTTAACTTCCTTGATGGAACCACTGAACGCATTGACGTTACCAAGGAAATGTGCTCCGGTTATGATGCCAATAAATTAGGCTCTCAAATCATAAACGTAATAGGCTATCTTGATGGAGTAGAATACACTTCGTCTTTCGTAGTAACAGTAGTAGAACGCGAACTTATAGGTATAGAAGTCACCACCGTCCCCACAAAGCAAATTTATTACGTTGGTGATAGCGCCCTAGACCTTACCGGTGGCGTACTATTCTTAAAGTACAACAGCGGATATTCCGAATACGTTCAAATGACCGACGTAAGCGGTAACCCCATTAAAGGATTGGAAGTAACTTGGGATAACACTAAAGTTAACAATCGCTCAACCGTAAACGTAAGTTATGGATTCAACACAACCACGTTCCAAATTCAAGTAAAGATAAGAGACGTTAGCTCATATTCCGTAAAGGCTGATACCATCAAGCCCCAAATGCAAAACGTTGACCTTGATTTAACCGGAATGGTAGTAACTATCGACTACAATAACGGCGAATCGGAAGTTGTAACTTTGCCTAGTGACAAGATTTCCGTGGAAGGATTTGACAAGACTCAAACCGGCAATCAAGAAGTCAAGTTGGTATTTAGTTACGGCGGAGTAAGACTACAAACGGAAGGAACGTTGACGGTTAACGTTATTCCGCGCGAAGCAATGACTCTAGAAATGGTAGAAACTCCCGTCATCTATCAAGACACCGAGTTTGACGTATCCGAGTTTAGTTTGAGAATCGTATACAATAATGGCGAACGCGGAGAAACCTTTAATCTTAACGATTCTATGATAGTTTGGGAAAATAACGTTTCCAAAAATATCTATGACAAAGAAGGCGAACAAAGTTGGCAAATTGTTTATCGCGCAGGCGTAGAGCTAAAATACGTCTTTAACGTAGTAGGGCTAGAAGTAGAAGAGATTGAACTACACAACGCAAGCAACGTTATCGCATACGTAGGTAAACAAGCTGTTACTGATGGTGTAACTATGACTATTACCTACAATAGTGGGCTAGTCAAGGAAGACGTAGCGCTTCTTCCTTCTATGGTAGTAGGTTATGATATTAACAAAGCAGGTTTACAACTTGCTACTATCAACTATACCGACAAGTACGAAACAGGATTTACGACCGACCTATACGTTACCGTAGTAAAAGAAATAAGTGACGTTGTAGTAAAAGGAAGCTATAGAGATACCTATATCGTAGGACAAGCGTTCTCTCCCGAAGGTATGATTTTAGAAGTATATTACGTTGGCGAAGGCGCTCCTACAATTATAGAAGTACCTTCTATTACCGATGACGATTACGAAGAATTCTATCAAGAGTGGAGTTTCCGCACCGACCTTGCAAGCGGACTTACTTTTACGGAAGTAGGACAACAAATCGTTTACATAGTCAATGCGGGCTTGACGAGTACGGAAAGCATCGTAATAACGGTAGAAAATAACGTATTAGAGATTGGACCTATTTATCGCAAGGTCGATGGATTCTATAAAGAAGTAGGCGCAAACGAAGGTTTTGGCACCGTGCTTGAAGGCATGGATATCGACTTGACGGATTACTATATCTTTGTTGATTTCGAAAGCGAAACTCATGATGAATACGTTCAAATCACTAAGGAAATGATAGATTATAACGCAAAGTATACTATTACCGGTGAAAGAATCGTTACCATCTATTATCCCGATTATGCAAACTATACCGGGGATGATTTCCTAAGATACGCTACTACCGTTGTCGTTAAGGCAAAGAGCGTTGTAGCCGTACGTTTGCTTTCTGCTCCTAACAAGACTATTTACTATCAAGACGCAGATAACTACAATGGCGTAGGCACCGATTATGAAGGAATGGTGTTAGGCCTAGAATACGATAACGGCACGTTCGGCGCAATCGACATAGAAGAAGCTATTTCATTAAGCCGTTTGAATATAGGAAACGTTGACGTAAGAGAAAAGGGAAAGAAGACGATATCTTTTGCTTATCGTACCAATGATGACGTATTGTACGAAGGTTCGTTTGAAGTAGAAGTAGTAGACTCTACTCCCGTATCTATGGCGTGGGAACTAGGGGAAGTTCCATACGTAGAACTATCAATAGGAACTGCGTTCAATATGATTAGCGCAGGTTACGTTGATAACGGAATGCTCAAACCCTTGGGCGAATTGAATCTTCTAATAAACTATTCCGGTAGCGCAACAACTGCGCTTGTTATGGTGGAAGACCTAGCAAAAGAAGGATATTTGGTAGTAGAAGGTTATAACGCAAATCAAGCCGGCATGCAAGACGTAAGATTGGTTCACGTTATGGATAACTCCATTTACGTTACTGTAAAAGTTAACGTAGTAGAAAGACAACTCAAATCAATCAACGTTATGAATAACGGAGTTGTTATGAGTGACGGAGATAAACTGGAAATAATACAAAATTCCGTTTTAGATTTGACTTATTTATCTCTACAACTAGTATTTAGCGACGATGCTAAGACGGTTATACCTATGGCGCCCGAGTACGTCAATAAGTCTATAAGCAACGTAAACGGCTATGATATTAACGATGCAACTACGGGTGACCGCAACGTTACCATATCTTATACCTATGCAAACGAATCTACGCCTGTAACGAAGGTAGTAGTATTTAGCGTTAGAGAAAAGAGTTTGGTTAAGATAGAAATCAACGATATTCCCAAGCAATTCTACGTAGAGCACGAAGAATTTGATCAAACTCAAGGCTCAATAATGCTCTATTATGACAATGGAACGACTGCGGTAGAATATCTAAGAAACGCAAGCGTAACCAACGCAACCGCATCTTTCTACATTGACAGAACTCGTTTTGATAACTCCGAGTTTACCGGTTATAGTAAAGTTCAACCTATCAAAGTAAAATACGGCAGTTGCGTAACCGAGTTTAACGTATATATGCGTGATAGACGTGACGTAGAAATTAACTTTGACGCTAATAACAAGTACGAATACGTTTATGGAGAAATAGGGGCAAATCCCGATGAAAACCCCATTTCTATTAGTTTGGTTGGCTCAAACGGTAATGATATTCTCGATTATACCGTAGAATATATTCCCCTTAACGTATGGTACTCCGACAAGCGAGTAGAAGGTGTAGATTACACCGTTGTGCCTAGGGATGTAGGCGAATACGTTGTAGTAGTAAGCTATAACCTTGATTTGGTAGAAGTAAAGGATCCCGTACACAACGGACTAGAAGATTCTTCTAAGACCATTACCATTATAAAGAAAGACGTTTACGTTTCGTTCTATGAGCAATCAAAGATATACGGCACCGGCACTCCCGATATATATTTGACGTTTGCTACTAACGAAGGTCTAGCCGATTCGTTAGACGACGTATTCGAATTTAGCGATGGTTTTAGAACGCCGTCGTTTAACCCTGAGTATGAGAATTATTACTCAAGCGTAGCATATATGTTCGCAGGCGAAGCAGATGGCAAGCCTATGGCGGTTAAGGTAGATGGTAGTGATTTGATTATAGACGTCTTCAATATCCTTTACAAAGATAAGACTACCGGCGCGGTTGTCGACGTAGTAACGGCTACTGACGTAGGTATCTATAATTTGACAATAGAAAACAAGTTTGTATCACCGAACTATAATATTATCTACAAGGACGTTGACTTTGTAATCAATAAGCGTCAGGTAAGCGTAAAACCGCAATCTATTGCATACGTTTACGGCACGGAAGTAACTCCTATGATACCTTTTAGCACGTCAAAGGTTGACGGCGTATCTGAAAGTGGATTGTTTGGAAGCGACGCGCTAGCGGGAAGTTTGGCAAAGGATGACGTAAGCAATAAGACCGTAGGAGAATATTCTATCAACTCCGGTTCATTGCCCATAAGTAATCCTAACTATACGATAGTTCTTGACCTAAGCGGTAATCCTTGCGTAGAAATCTTTGTAAGAAACATCTACGTAAAGACGGATAGCGTAATTAAGGTTTACGGTGAAACTTTCGTTAACCCCGGCGTCAAGTTCTTCTCTGACCCTGCTTGCACGAGCGAAAGCGATGCTTTTGCTAGCGGAGATTCCATTGCTACCATCGGTACGATTGTATATCCCACCACCATAGATGAAACGACGGCAGTAGGTAATTATAAGTACTCTTGTGAAATCGAAAAGACGGGTATGGGAGCAAATAACTATAACGTTATTGCGGTTAACGCATACGTAGAAGTAACCAAGCGTCCCGTTAACGTAATAGCAAAAGCTACTTCTAAAATATATGGAAATAGCGACCCGATAATTGCTTTTGATATCACGCCTATTGCAAATGATAGCGCGTCCGGTATCGTAAACGGCGATGCGTTTGAAGGAAGACTTGCCAGAAACGCAGGTGAAAACTACGGCGATTACACTATCCTAATCGGCGAGTTGAATAATGATAACTACGAAATTAGATTTACAAGTAATACCTTTAGCATTTTGAGAAAGCAATTATTCGTATATCTAGATAGCGCCGATATCAGCAAAATATACGATGGTAAAGTTCCCGCTATCAATAATTACGTTCTTTATGAAAGCCGTGAAGAAAACGCTACCGAATACACGCTGGAAGAAGCCAGACAATTCATTTCATTCGAGTTCAAGGGTGAAAGCAAGGGATTCGGTTTGTATGAAATAAGCGTACTTGTAGATTCTAACAACTTTACCGTTGGTTTCTATAACGAAAACGGTTATACGTATTCAATAGAAAAGAGAAAGGTTGCAATTACTAGAAACGAGTACTTCGACCTTCCCGATAATTTGGAATATAAGGGTTCTGCGTATGAATTTTATGCGCAAATCAACCCCGATGATTTGCAACACGTCTACAATAACGATGGAAGTTATGCAACAGATGACGATAATAAACCTTTGTTTGACGACCCATCGGTTACGCTTTCTATTGCAAGCGCAACCAATCAAGGCGTGTATACCGTAAGAGTAGTGGAAATTGCAGACAAGAACTACGAATTAGACGAAGAAAATAGTCAACCCATTACCTTCACGATTAAACCACGCACTATTAAGGTGGTTATTAATACCAATGCGGAAAATAACACCATCGAACGTGAGTTTAATAATGAAATAGCTTACGTTAGAACTACCGACTACATCCTAGAAAATCTCATTTCGCCCACCGATATCCCCAACTTTACTATAAGCTTATATGCGGGCGAAAAGATAATGAACGCTATCGACGTTCAATTTGACGAGTCAACGGGAGAAATAATCGGTTACGATATTAGAATTTCCGAGAACTCTGTAAATCCCAACTATAACGTAGAACTTGCAGGCGAATATAAGTATAAGATAGTACCCAAGGACGTAGTTATAAGAATCTTTGATAAGTCGCTAACAAAGACTTACGATGGCACTGCGCCCGCAATTAAGACTTCTATGTTTGCGCCCGTAAGCGCAGTACCCGGTTTTGATACCGCATCCGTCTCATTTGAATTTACGAGAGAACAAAACGATGGTAGAGATTACGCATCCGTAGGTACGTATTCAATACAAGTTGCTTGCTCAAATAGAAACTTTAACGTTTTAACGCAACAACCTAACTACGTATACGAAATCACTCGCGCAAACGTATCCGTTTCCGTAAACGCGCAAAGTATGGAAAAATCCTACGATGGCAAAAACTTTGAGTTCGACGTAGACGACCTAATGTTTACCGCCTACTACGGCAATAACTTGATAGTTCATAACTTCGGACACAAAGTAGGAGACGTTGATCCGTATGAGAACTTCGTAGAAGAACTCAAAAAGGTAGAAACCGCTATTAGCGCGCTAGATTCTCAAATTGGTCTTGTAAGCTTTACCGAATTGAGCTTTGCGAAAAACAACTTGCAATCGGCTAAGACGAGAGCGGGCGAATTGCGTAACGTAGTAGCAAGCTCATTGAACCCAATGCAAAACGAAAATACGGTAGAAATGCTTTCTCTTATTGAAACCGTTATTACCTATTTGCAAAACTCAATGGATGCTATAGATAATGGCGAAAAAGAAAATGCAGAAGGATATTTCCGCTTGATAACCGGCAACTTGATGCCTACTATCAAGAAGATTTTCGACAAAGAACAAAGTTACGTAGCGTTTATCTTTGGAACGGACAGCGATAATACTCCCGTGGAAGTAGGAACGCATCCCTTCACCGTAATCTTTAAGGATCATAACCGTAACTTTACTTTCTTGAATAGCAATAAGACCGTAAGCGTATCCATCCGCACTCTTTACATCAACGTTCCTAACCTATCAATTACTTATGGTAGAACGCTTGGCGCAATTCCGTTTGAATTATATGACCCAAGAAGTGGAGAAATAGTTTCTAATGACGGTAGCTTTGCTCTTTACGGAGAACCTTTCGTTACTAAGACTATTGGAAACGTAGGTCGTTACGACGTAGATATAAGCAATATTTACCTTTCCGAAGGCGGAATAGGCGCAAGCCCCAACTATCAACTATTGCCCGGTGACGTTGGTCAAGTAGTGGTTACTAAAGCGTTACTTTCCATTAGAATTAAGGAAGTACAAGATGAGAACGTATACGTTTACGGAAACACAATAGGTAGGGGACAACTACAAGACGAATACGAACCATTCCTTGCAAGCTCTATTCCCGCAATCCTTACTACCGAAGAAGATATTCGCAAGTATCAACCGCTAATCGATGAAGCAAACGAGTGGGCGGAAGCAAATGGTTACGGCGATTTAGGACATCTTGAAAAGATGACCTTGTACTTTGGCGACCTAGTAGCTCCCGGTGGTACCGGCGTGAAAGACGAGTTTGAAAACGTACTAAACGCTCAATTTATTGATTATAGATGCTATTTGAATGGAGAAAGCGGAACTCAAATATTCGACGTTGCCATCTTTGATGCAGGTGAATATAAGCTTACCGCAACCGGATTTAGAGCAGATAACTATGAAATTAAGGTTATCCCCGGCGTTCTTAAAGTTGCAAAGCGTGAACTCAAGATATTCACTCCCAATAGCGGATATTATGAGAAAGAATATGGCGAAAACGTAATTTCTCTAACCTATACTAATTTTGCAGGTACCGATAACGCTAAATCGGTAATAGTATCCAGAGATATTAATGGCGACGGCATAGTAGATGAAGAAATAACGCTAGAAAATATGATTTGGGAAAGTGGCTTTGTTGGAGAAATTAACCCACTATCTCCTGGCGTAAACGTTTCGGATGAAACGTATGAAATCACGCCTAATCAAGGTGATTACGTTATGAAGAATTATAACGTTGACTTTGGTAGCAGCGTATACGTACGTGTTGTAAAAGCTCCGTTATATTGCACGGTTTCTCCCGTAGGCGCAGACGTCAAAGTGCTTTCATCAATCTATATGGACGTTCCGAGCGCAAGCGATTATAAGTTTGAATACGAAGGATTTAAGAACGGTCAAACCGAAAGCGAACTCATCGGTGACAAACGTCCGCTTGTTACGTTTAAGAATGGAGAAAACTTCTTTGATGCGGGTACTCATACGCTTGGCCAACGTTATTTGGATGCATCCGGTATAGCGCTTACCAACTATGAAATTAAGGTTCAAGAATTCCAATATCAAGTCAAGGCAAGAAAGGTCTACGTAAGCCTAACCGACGTTGCTCCGTCCATTTCTACCGAGTACACCAAGTTTAGTATTAGTCCATATATGGCGGAAGTCGTAAGCAATAACACTAGCGGTGTTGTTAGCGCAAAGATTGTAAGCGGACAATATGGATACACCAACTTCGTGTTCGAAATAGAAGGTGAAACTAACGAAATAAGAGAAATGTTTAACAAGGTTAACATCGTAAGACGCACCAAGAATGAATCGGTATTCAATCTAACCGAATCAGGCTCAACGACGACGCACCTTGAGTATTATAGATATGCCGATTTGTATAAGCATAGTTTAACCGGCTCATTGGACCATGAAACTAATACTGCAACGCTCAAACTAGGCAATATGTCTATCAGTACTAACAATTTCGTTCTAGAATACGTTCCATTCACGGCAACCGTATATAGCTCTATTGCCGGTGTTGCAGCGCATATGGAACAAAAACTCCTAGCCGGCGACTTAGCCTTGTCAGATGAAGAAATAAATGAACTCATAAGTTTCTCAGTCATCAAGACTTCTATGCAAAGCGTTACCATGAGCGTTAGAGAAATGCTTGCAAACGGAATGTTAAGTATCGATGGTTCTATACCTAATGCAACGAGCGTCAACTCATTGATGAAGTATACGCTAATTGATTCTGCGTATAACTATTCGATAAAGAATGTTTTAACGGACGCTTACTACACCAATTATTATTCTGGAATAAGTGGCGTTAGCGCTGTTGCAGTAACCGATGCTCGCGTAGCAACCTATAACTATGATAGTGTAGCGTCTTGCTTGTTGACGTTGCGTTTCTATCCGGAAAGCACGCCTGTTGTATATAACCCAACGCTTAGTGATAGCGTAGATTATAAGAAAGAAAACAATACGGATTCTATCGTTACCATCAAGGCTCAAGAAACGCTCTTTAATGCAATGAGATTAGAACTCAGCATGCGTCCTAATGCTAGCGTAAAAGCTCCCAAGTTGGAAATCGGCTTTAATGCAAGCGTAACGGATTCCGTAATTAGTTTAGTGTTCAACTATGGCTCTACCGGAGTTGTCGTAAAAGTAAACAATAGCGGAAAAGAAGGTTCAGTAGCCTATACTTTGGATTATAGCAACCTGTTTGACGGAAACGTTCACGATATACGTGCATACTTAGATAAGGAAAATCTAACGCTAATAGTAAGCGTAGACGGAAATTCCGGCGCGCTACTAGACCTTAGAGGCATTATGCTGGAAGGTGAAAGCATCATAAATTCTCCCGAAGATATAGTAGAACGTTCTACTTTGAGTTTAACGCTTGGCGGTCAATACGTAATTAGATCACTAACGCTTTCCGAACAAGGATTGTATGATGGCATGGGCGCTCATATTGCTCTTCCTGTAAGTCGCTCTAACGTAATCAAGGTAGCAACCGTTCTTGACGTCTTTGAAACTAACGTGGCAAATCTAAACGCAATGTTCGGTCTAAATAACTTCAACGAAGCTTACTCGGTAAGCCTATTTGTAGACGGAGAACAAGTGCCGTACAATTCAGTTGCAACTAGCATAAAACTTGCTTCCGGTGTGCACCTTGTAGAAATGGCATTGTATAAAGACGGCGCGCTAGTAGATTATGATTCCATCTTCCTACGCATAGAAAGGGAGACGGCGCTTTATTACGTAGATATGATGACTGGTCATAATGCTAAGATGCTTGTTCCCGGCTCACAATTGCCTTTATACGCAATTTCCGAAGACTATAACGTCCAAGAAGGTGAAGACGGCGCGTTGGTTTCAACCGGAGCAATAACCGAGTATGGTTACGTTGTGTCTAGTTCACGTACACAAAGCGATATTTATCCTTACTCATACTTCAACGTAAACTTTAACTTAGAGGCAAGCGCAACTTATGATTCGTTGAGCGCAACCGCTAAGTATATGAGTGGCGATTACGTTACGACGATGCAACTCTTCACTTCCGACTCAAGCGTGGCTATCGAAGACGCAATGGTAAGCGGTAGCTCCGTATATCAAGGCGCAGCGCTAAGATTTACCCGTAAGCAAACGGCAGACGTTGCGTTTGGTAGCGAAAATACCGCTTATACCTATACGCTAGAACTACTATATCTAGTAAACGATAGGCTTTCCACAACTGTAATTTCAAGCGGTACGAAGGATAGCGCCTATGAAGTAATCGTATACAAAGATAGAGAAACTTCTTACCACGGCAATAACGGCATCGTATTAACCATTAGAAGTTTGACTTCCGATGAAGTAAAAGTATACGATTTCACTAGTGGCGCTTTGAAGGCGGATAGGGCTCAAATTTGGCCTATCGTATACGGACTAGGCGATAGAATGACCGTATATAGCGCAACGATGGAAGAAGTAGGCGTAAATAGTCGCGACTACGTTCTTGACGGTCAATATAAGGGCTCAGACGAGGCGTTAACGCTCGGAAAAGACGAAGTCTTGTCATTAATCGACAACGTAGGAAACGCGCTTTATAGCTCTTATGATAACCTGGTATTCAACTTTAACGTTGATACGTCTTACGTGGGTGTGGACGGAGATAAGTTAGTGATTAACGTAGCGGAAAGCAAGTTGGATGGCAGTGGTAACGGAATAAGCCTAACTTACGACCTAATGAATAACAACCTAGTATTCAATTTCTATTGGCAAGGAATCAAGTCGATAGACCAAGTATGGCAACTAAATGGCAACGTAGCAGGCGAACACAAGGTACAAGTTATGCTTGATAAGACTTTGACGTTAGCAGATGTAAACGCATACGTTGGCGGAGATAACGAAACCAACTTGTCATATGGCAACACCTTGTTGACAAATACTATGGGTAACGTAGTACATTATGCAAGCGTAAAGGTAATGATGGACGGAGAAGAAACTACCTTCTATATGCCTTTGTATGATGACTTAGGATGTTGGATATGGGAAAACGGAAACGCATATGGTAATTCCAATGCGTACTCAGGAGTTTCCGGTCTAACGCAAACGCCCACTTTCTTGCATACTTATAACTACACTTCAGTAGTAGCAAGCGTAGACGACGTAGTAACGGTAGAAGGCTATGCAGTAGTAAAGGGAACGAACAACCTTTATGTCGAAAAAGGAGTAGAAGGAACTCCCGCAATCTAACAAAGACCAATCTATTGCGCAGGCAAAATCAAAAAAATGCTTGCGCAATAAAGGTTGATGTGCTATACTTAACGAGCAAAACAAATAAGCCTCCATGGTCAAGCGGTCAAGACGTCGCCCTCTCACGGCGGAATCTGGGGTTCGATTCCCCATGGAGGTGCCTTTATTAACCCCTATCGTTCCCTCGGTTGGGATTTTTTACAACATAGACGGAAGATTATTCCGTCTTTTTTAGTGCAATTTTAAGTTTTTAATTGCTATTATGAGAAGGTTGGCAAAGAAATCAAAAATATCGAAGATGAAATACCGTTTGAATTACCTAATAATTGGTGTTGGGTAAGGCTCAAAGAACTTGTATATATCGAAACAGGTAAAAAAGATGCCAATTTTGGTGATGAGTCAGGAGAATATAATTTTTATACTTGTGCAATGACACCAATAAAATCCAAAACCTATAGTTATGATGGAGATTATTTAATATTGCCTGGCAACGGGGCTAATGTAGGCATGTCTATTCACTATATTGGCAAGTTTGAAGCATATCAAAGAACTTATCTTTTAAGCAAAAGACATTCGGATATAAACTTTTTATATTTGCAAATAATTCTTAACGCATATTGGAAAGACTACAATAAAGATAAACAATATGGTTCAGCTATCCCTTATATAAAATTAGGAAATCTTG
>JAZRAN010000065.1:0-7205 GCA_045634605.1 Candidatus Stercoripulliclostridium sp.
AGCGTCTGCAAAGACGAAAACTCCGACCACAAGTGTGACGTATGTAAAAAGGCATTAAGCGTCTGCAAAGACGAAAATCGTGACCATAGTTGTGATATATGCGGAAAGGTATCTTCTTGTGAAGACAAGACCAATGACCACAAATGCGACGTATGTGAAAAGGAATTAAGCGTCTGCGCAGACGAAAACTACGACCACAAGTGCGACGTATGTAATGACGAATTAACTCTTTGTAAAGACGAAGACGATGACGAATTTTGTGATATTTATAATGAATACGTAGGACGTAGTTTGT
Organism: Candidatus Stercoripulliclostridium sp.; assembly: GCA_045634605.1. Classification (GTDB taxonomy): domain Bacteria; phylum Bacillota; class Clostridia; order Christensenellales; family DTU072; genus Stercoripulliclostridium_A. Next base: position 296 of record JAZRAN010000065.1, read on the forward strand.
CGTTTATAAAAAATTATGATAATACTTATAGCGTAGATAGCTTTGATGGAAGTCGTACGGACGTTATTATTCCTTCTACTTATAAGGGATTGCCCGTAACAAGTATTGGTGCTGATGCCTTCTATGATTGCAGGTCGCTCACAAGCGTAGTAATACCAAGTAGCGTAACAAGTATTGGTAATTCTGCCTTCGGATATTGCTGGTCGCTCACAAGTATAGAAATACCAAGTAGCGTAACAAGTATTGGTAATAATGCCTTCTGTCGTTGCGCGTCGCTCACTAGCGTAAACTATCTTGGTACAATAGAGTCTTGGTGTGGAATAACGTTTGGTAATGATTCTGCAAACCCAGTTGATTATACTAAAAAACTATATCTAAATGGAGAATTGCTAACAGATATAGTAATACCTAATACCATAACGGAAATAAAAGCTTATGCCTTCTATGATTGCACGTCGCTCACAAGCGTAGTAATACCAAGTAGCGTAACAAGTATTGGTAAGTGGGCCTTCTATGATTGCACTTCACTAACAAGTATAGTAATACCAAGTAGCGTAACAGGTATTGGTCCTGAGGCCTTCTATAAATGCACATTGCTCAAAATTTATTGCGAAGCGGAAAGTGAGCCTAGTGGTTGGAGTTCTTATTGGAATTATGGTGGTAGCCCTGTTGTGTGGGGATACGATGCAAACAATCTTAAAATAGTAGATGGAATACAATATCATATAAAAGATGGTAGCGCAATGGTTACGGGACGTAATGCAAACGTTACTAACGTAACAATACTATCAACCATAGAAAATAACGGAGTTACCTATAGCGTAACAAGTATTGGTGAGGGGGCCTTCTATTATTGCACGTCGCTCACAAGCGTAGAAATACCAAGTAGCGTAATAAGTATAGGTAAAGATGCCTTCCGTGATTGCACGTCGCTCACTAGCGTGGTAATAGGGGATGGCGTAATAAGTATTGGTGAAAGGGCCTTCTGGAAGTGCACGTCGCTCAAAAGTATAGTAATACCAAGTAGCGTAAAAAGAATTGATAGTGGACCCTTCTATGAATGCTCGTCGCGCGCAAGCGTAGTAATACCAAGTAGCGTAACAGGTATTGGTGAAAGGGCCTTCTGGAAGTGCACGTCGCTCAAAAGTATAGTAATACCAAGTAGTGTAACAGGTATTGGTAGATATGCCTTCAATAGTTGCTGGTCGCTCACAATTTATTGCGAAGCGGAAAGTGAGCCTAGCGGTTGGAGTACGGATTGGAATTATGGTGATAGACCTGTTGTGTGGGGATATAGCGAAAACGCATAAGCATAGTCGCAACTAAAAAAAGGACAAGCAAAAGCTTGTCTTTTTAAATTCAGAATTCAGAATTCAGAATGCAGAATTACTTCACTCCGCTAACGCTACGCTCACAAGGAAAGAAGAAGAATAATGCAAAATGAACTTCACTCCGCGCAATATGTATCTATTCACAACGTCAACGAGCATATATACGTTTGGAATTTGGGCGAGTGCGTGGAGTTTTATAAGGGAATAGTTAGGTCGCACGAAGGCTAGATATTTACTATTGACATTAGTATGGCGCTATGATATGCTAAAAAGGGGGATAAGGAGTAGGTTATGATTAGAACTTTTTTCAAAAATTATATTCCTATTGCGGTTACGGTTGCCATTTTGTTGGCGTGCTCGGTTTTATTCGGTTCTTTGGCGCCAAAAGGCGTTGCTTTTGCCGAAGAATCTAATTCCCAAAATCAAGAAATCATAGTAGACGTTGACGAAAACGGCATACTGCATAGGTATCCTTATCGCTGTGCGACAAAGTGTCAAGCGTGTGATTACGTAAGAAACAATAAAACTGCGCATAAAAGTTCGGTTGATACGGAATATCAAAGCATAAGCGAATATGAGCATAGCTTCATTTGTGCCGTTTGTGGCGAGCTTGCTACCGAAAGACATATGATAAATGCGACAAGCAAAGATGCTAATTGTACTCGTTGCTCGGGTAGCGTTGCGTTGAGCTTAAGAAGTAGTTTTATGGTTTTGGGATATCAACCGCTCTTCTTGTATGAAGACGTTAAAATCGGCGTACATTATGGAGAGTTTTATGCAGTCATTGAGAGCAGAATACCCGTTTTAAAGAGTGAAGACGTTGAGTTTGATAATAACATAATAAAAGAAATAGTAGAGTTTAGGGAAGTTGAGCCTAACAAATACACCTTTACGCTTATAGGTTACAACGGCGAAAGAGAAGAGTGTAGCATTACCTTAGAATCTTATACTAGACCGGTCAACATCGACAAAGGGATGTCCTGCATTAGACCGATAGAAGAAGAGATAGGAGAGATTGTAGGCATTGCAATCGCCGCTATAATGGTAATTGCTTTGGTGGTTGGAGTCGTCGTAATCATAGTAAGAAACAAGAGAAAATAACTACAAGGCGGTAACTATCGCCAGAAACAAACTATATCCGTATAATGCGAGTATGGGGATGGAATAGAGCCAAAGGTACCTTGTGTTGCGGACGTAGAAGGAAGTTAACAGCATAAGTAGCGCGAGCATAAGTATTATTAGCGGAGCGCCCAGATAGGTTAGGTTAAAGCGAAAATAAAGAAGTGTGAAAAGAGCGTTTAATACTAGCGCAAGCACCCAAATTTTTATCGCTCTTCTTAGGCAACGATTTGCAATAGTTACGCTCATTTGGGCTACCATACACACATAAACAATGCACCAAAATATAGAAAATAGCGTTTGGCTTGGTAGGGGTTTTCCGCTTGCGTAAAGGGCGGAAACACTTTCTTTACCGCTCTCAAAAAGCGCATCGCACAAGTAACTCGTTACAAATATGAGAGCAAGAGATAGGGTAAAAGAGAGAAAATTCTTGTAAGTTTTCATATTTTAATATATGAAAAAGTTTGCCTTTTAACACCTTAATTTCACCCGTTTTACATTGACCTACACTCGCCTTTATGCTATAATCAAGGTATGAAGAAGTTTTTTATTCTCGTACTAACGCTCTCTTTCGTCCTACTTGCCTTTTTAGGTTGCAAACCAAAGGGCGAAGAGCCTATTACGACAGCCGATATATTTGAGAATTTTACTTCTACGGGAGAGTATACTTCCATAGAAGAAACGTTGCGCCTTGACGAAGGGGTAACCGTTTCTTTTTACGATGGGAAAAACGACGTTTACGTTACCAAAACTTCCCATATGCTCGGCGGAGAAAACGGTGTCAAGAGAGATTTCTACGGCTTTTGCTCGTCAAGTGAAGTTTATATCGACCCCATTTACAGCGCAGTTATAGATATTCGTGGCGACTACGCTATTTGCTTACGCTCTCAACTTACCGCATCGGAAAACGGCGTTGAAGAAATTAGGTATATAGGCGTAGTAAAATTCCGTGGTGGCGACGGCAAGGCTTACGAGTATGGATTTACCTATCCTTACGCACCGCTCATCCAACAATTTACTTTCCTAAGCGACAACCTTATCGCTATAATGGGCGATAAGTATAGTACGGACTTTGGCGTTAACGGCTATTCATACGCTACCATATACGATTACTCGTCTACCCTTGGGCTAAAAGAAGTCGCAACTTTGGACGGCATAAACAACGAGTCCAAATTTATTTGTCACGATGGATATCTTGCAGTAGTAGACAAAATGCAAGCGCGCTTTTATGACCTAAATAAGATTGACGCTAACGGCAAGTTGGAAAGACAATACGCAGTTTCTCTCATAAAGGCAAGCGATGGATACTTGGAAACCTATACTACAACCAGCGTATATTACGTTGGCAACGGTTGGTTTATAATTTCTAGCATATACTCTTCTCCCGAGCAGTTTGACGGCTATGAAATGCCCCTTATGAATCCCGAAGACTCCACGACTTATTATACTTTAATCAAGAGCGTAAGGTTTTCTATCAAGAGTGGTAAGCAATACGACTCAGAGCGTGTAACTATGGTTTCTAACGAATATACCGACTCCGACGTAAGAAGCCTTTGCGACTCCATTAACACCGAAGACGTTACCGCTACGGCAAAGTGGGAGCGCCCGTATCTACTGCCCGTAGTGCCGACTTCCGCAATTACGAAGAAAGGTTATAGCATAGTTTACTATTACTTTTATTATTACAACACGGAAAATATTCGCTCTTGGTCGACTTCCTTTATGATTTGCGACAGTGAAGGCAGAATGACGGCTCCGTCTAATCTTGTTATGCCTACGGTATACGTAGACGGTTATGGACTACAAAACACTTCGCCTAACTTCAAACTCGCAATGCGTGACGTGGGATATCATACCTACGAAGACGGCACGAGAAAGAGCCTTATTCCGCTAACGGAAATATCCGCATTTGAAAACTCCTTTATTCATAACGGAGTCATAGTGTCCTACGAGCAACGCATAGAAGCGCAAGGCACCGTTACCAAAATGGGCGCAACAAAAGTTGACGGCACTCGTATTACTCCCTATGAATACGATTCCTTCTCGCCTTTCTTCGGCAACTACGCTACTGCATCGATAGTAGGGGAAATGACGGAAGGCGGTACGATTAAGTCGCAAGCATTCTACCGCATTGGTATGGACGGCTCTACGACTTCTATACCCGACTGCTACCAAATGTATAACGGCGTATACGTTACTCGCTACTCGTCGGTTGACTCTCTCGGCAAAGAAACCATACGCTTTGGATTAAAAACCAACGCAGGTACCGTACTAATTCCTAACTCTTGCGAGCAAGTATCTTGCACCGATTACTTCTTCCGTGACGGCAAAACGTTCATCACCAAAGTCGCAACCGTAGAAAACGGCAGGGGGGTAATATATGAGCTTAAGTAAGGTAAAAACGATAGTCGGCGGAGCCGAGCAAATTGATAACGGCGCTCGCATTTTGCGAGAAGGCGGACTGGTCGCTTTTCCTACGGAAACCGTATATGGACTAGGAGCCGACGCTTTTAACGAAGAAGCCGTGCTTAATATTTTTAAGGCAAAAGGTAGACCGCAAGACAATCCGCTAATAGTACATTTTGCTTGCGTAGAAGACGTAAAAATTGCCGTAAAAGAAATACCGCCCGTTGCCTACAAACTTTGGGAAAGGTTCTCCCCCGGCCCACTTACGCTCGTTTTACCAAAGAGTGATAATTTACCGCTAGTTACTACCGCAGGTATCCAAACCGTAGGCATTAGAATACCAAATCATCCTATTGCGTTAGAGTTAATCAAGAAGAGCGGAACGGGAATAGCAGCGCCCAGCGCAAACACTTCCGGCAGAATTAGTCCTACTAGGGCTATGGACGTATATGAAGATATGGACGGCAAAATTCCGCTAATACTTGACGGCGGACAAACGGACGTAGGCATAGAGTCTACCGTACTTGATTTAACGAAGGAAGTACCCGTTGTACTTCGTCCCGGTGGCGTTACCATAGAGATGCTAACGGAAGTACTTGATAAGGTTATAAACCACAAAGGCGAAGTGGTAATAGCCGAGTCGCCCGGTATGAAATATAAGCACTACGCTCCTGTATGTCCTTGCGTAGGAGCAAGTAGCGTAGAGAGCGCTCTCCAAGCCTATTCCCAAAACGAAAACGCCGTAATAGTGGGTAGGGATTCCTTCTTGGCTAACGTACCCGAAGGCACAAGGACCGCTAGCCTAGGGGAAACGCCCGAAGAGTGTATGAGAGCGGTATTTTCACTTCTCCGCGACCTGGAAAAACAATATTCTTATATCATCATAGAAGACTTTTCCCAAAAACCGCAGTATTTTGCCTTGTATAACAGGCTAAAAAAGAGCACCGGCGGTAACGTAATATAAGCAGAATAAGGCGAGCGAAATGCTTGCCTTTTTGTTTTCATTTTGAATTCACTTATCCTTATTTTATTTTTAGTATTGCATTTGACTGCATAGTGTAATATAATATACTTACTAAATATGCGCACGCGTAGGCGCCTAAGGAGAAATTATGAAAGTTGCTATTGGTTGTGACCACGGTGGTATAGTTTTGAAGAACGACGTTATTAAGGCTGTCCTTGAACTTGGACACGAATATATCGACCTTGGTTGCTATGATACTTCTTCCGTAGATTATCCCGATTATGCAAAAAAGGTTTGCGACGCTATTCTTTCGGGAGATGCCGAAAAGGGCGTGCTTCTTTGTGGTACGGGCATAGGCATTTCTATTGCTGCTAACAAGGTAAACGGCATACGTTGCGCGCACGTTACCGATAACTTTTCCGCTCAAATGTCCGCAGAGCATAACAACGCTCAAATTATTGCTATGGGCGGTAGAATTACCAAGGGCGAAGACGCCTATACCTTTACTAAAACCTTCCTTTCTACCGCTTTTGCAGGTGGTAGACACGCTCTCCGCGTAGACAAAATTATGGCTTTAGAGAACAAATAATATGAAAAATTTCAAGAAGATATTTCCAATACTTATAATTATTCTTTGCCTGGTCTTTGCGCTCGTGGCTTGCACGCCTACGGGTGACGAAAACAACGACGGCGGAGATGATAATATAGTTGATGACGGCGGTGGTAACGCTCCGCCAAGTGACGGCGACGGCGGAAATAGTCAAATAAAGCCTTCCCCCGAAGGTCCTTTGACGCCTGCAAATAACTATTTCGTATATGAAAAGATTGTAGGTAAAGAAGAATATGCTCTAAAGAGCGCAACCATAGTGGAAAAGGAAGTAATTATTCCTTCCGTTTATAACGAAAAGCCTGTAACGGCTATTTTACCGCAAGCCTTTTATAGCAACGAAGTAGTAGAAGAAGTAGTTATTCCCGATACTATCACAAGCATTGGCGCAAGAGCATTTTCTCTTTGCGTTAACCTTAAAAAAGTAAGCATTTCCGCATATTCCGAGCTCGATACGATAGGCGAAAGGGCGTTTTTTGAGTG